>NZ_JAMQOP010000007.1 GCF_031624495.1 Halogeometricum sp. S1BR25-6
ACTGCGTGGCGGACGACGCGACAGAATCTCGCGGTCGCCCAAGCAGCACTCGCCTACGACGAGGCCAGTCACCAGCTCGCTGTATGAGTGAGGACGACCGAGCCGGTGAGTTCGGCCCCATCTATCTACCAGCCCTCCAGCGGATTCGTGATCTCTGGCTCGAACTCGAGCCGTTAGTTGAGGAAACGTCGTACGATAACGTCGTCGCACCCACAGAACTGCAGATCAGTCTCACTGACGGGCTTGGAGATGCCGACACTGCGCGACTCGATATCCAGTGGAGCGAACTGGGAATGTATTCCTTTCACTACGTCGATAGCGACGACGTCAATTGGCGCTTCGATCGTCACCCGAACACACACTCACCCGAGATTCATTTCCATTCCCCGCCCGAGGCCGCGACGACAGACGCCGAACCGTCCTGTATCGATGTGACCGAAGTCTCACTCGTGACGCGTGCCGTCCATGCGATGTGGCGAGCAGCCTACGAGGACGACGACGTCGACCAGCTGAATAGCGCCTCAAACTCGCCGTGAGGCGGCATTAGCGCACGGTTCGGTCGCTACGTTGACCATCTGGTCGCGAGCGGCTTCGACATCCAAGTAGAGCGCCAACGCGTGCTTGATGAGGCGGCGGTCTTCCAGAGTCTCCTCCCAACGCGTAATCACGTCGTGGCGGTCACGGAGCTCCGCACTTGCGAGGTCGCCGTCGGCGAACGACTGTTCGAGCTCCTCCCACGTCTCGACGTCATAGGTCGCCTGCCACTCCTTGATCTCCTCGGTGATCGCGGTCCCTCCTCCCTGCCAACGAGGCGGAGCCGGACATCGACGACTATACGCTCATCTATAATCTCGACGAGACGCCGGGAGATCACACGCGAACATCCGCCTCCAAAATCTGTTGTCTATCCTAATGAGACAATAAGATAAACTGATAACAAAGGACTGCCATCGAACAATTAAGATGTCGAAGGGGATGCAAAAAGGGGGAAGCGTACAGCCCGAACCGAGAATATCTCACTCAACCGTTGACCCCGTACACAACGGCAGTATCGTCAACAACCCCGAGGAGTTTGTGACGACTCTTGTCTGGCGAATTGCAGCAGAACTTGACTGCGACCCGCTGGCGCTTCCGCCACTTGGAAACCAGATTAATCTCGATGCCGTCAGGTCACTCGCGACTGACGGCCGTTCATCAATCAGCTTCACTTGCGGAAACTGCGACGTTTTCGTTGGGCACGATGGCCAGCTGACCGTCAATCGCATCGGTAAGGAGAGCAAAGATGACCTCGTCTAAGTCCAACCCCGTTCGTGAGGAACGCTGCCCTGTCTGTGGCGGAACCAGCGTCAATAATAAATTCAGTCAGAAGACAAAGCGTCGCCAACATCCCGAGGATTACTGGTGTGGGGCCTGCAAATCACACTTTGACGACCCGATTGAACTTACGGTCGACAGCTCAGTCGTCGTCAACTCCGATACGCTACTCAATGCGATTCGGACTAAGCACGCCTTCTCGATTCTCACGATGGCTGACCGACCGACTTCTGCGCAGGATGAGATCGACAACGGAGTCCCGGCCGGTAGCGCTCACCGAATGACCAATTCACTCACTCGAGCAGGTGGACTCGCTGAAGTAGATTTAGATGAAGACGGTGGCAAACAGTATCTTCGGCCCGCCGACGCACTGGTAATCGATTTTCGAGGAGAGTCACCGACGGCACGCTGGGAGAACCTCGACGGAGTCTAAGCGCAAAGCGTTCTACTCGCGTGTGTTTGAACGCGACGTCATGCACATGCTCAGCTGGTTCAAACGAACGCTCGGCGGTCGGGTTTTCGACCGCCTCAACCGCCGGCAAGATTCGGGCAGAAAATGAGTACGTCGTAGGACCCGACTCCGAACTCAAAGACTGCGGTAAGGAATGGCACGACTGTTCGATAGAGGACGCGAATCGATCGCTACCAACTAATGGCGAGACTGATTCAGTTGCCACCCTGAGATGAGAATCGCAAGTAACCATGCGGCAGAAGCAATTACGCCGAGAGTTCCCCCTTCACCAATAATTACTCTATAAGCTTGTGTTGAGCCTGCGATACACGCTGCGACCATGAGGAGCAACCAGCGGCGTTGAGAGACTTCCTCTGCCATCCTTGTTTAGTGTTCAACTCGGTAGAATGTATAAGTGGACACATCCGACGGTGAATACACTCTCTGTAGTCAGCACGCGACATCTGTCAATTACTGAGTCTTTTCAACAGAACTCGGGGTTCGTACTACAGTTGAAGTGCCCCACAGAGCACCAGCATCGGTGAGAGTCTATCGGCGCTGTGAGCCGTGCAGCGCTGCGTACAAGCGCTGGACTCACCGATGGATCACCTACTACCCATAAATTTCAAACCGACGAGTCACGTGTTGAAACGAGCACAGTACGAAGCCTTCGCGTTTTCAGTTCTCGACGGTGACATCCGAGTTCGCAACGAGAGCCACGAGAACCCAGCAACCCACGAGTACCTCGTTACCGTCGTCAACGGTATTCCGGCTACTTGTGAATGCCCCGCCGACGCTGCGTATGAAGGCCCATGCAAACATCGGGTCGCCATCGCGATTCGGCCTAGAATCCTCGAACTTGTGACGAAAGTGCAGGTCGTGGCAGACGGCGGAACCAGAGCTACCGACCACTACGAACCTGCTGAGTCGGATCAGTGTGAGTGCGATAAACTCGACGACGGATTTCCCTGCTGGGACTGCGTTCGGACTGGTCGAAAAACGCTCCCTGAGACGTAGGTATACACGCGCTGGTCGCGTCACCTCTGTACAACTGATATCGTATTGAACCGATTGTGTAGTCGCTCCTGCCTTACTCTGGCTGGTAGGGATTGGTCGCCGTGTCGAGGCGATACACATCCGTGGCGGCGTCGAAGTCGTCGTCGAATGCGTAGAGATATCCGAGGCCTTCAGTCTGCATGTACGCGACGATACAGGCGTCAACAAATGAAAATCGCTTGTACTGCCGGAAGAGTGCCTTCCCAGTCGCGAAGGCGTCGCCAGTCAACGAATCGATGTGAAAGTGGGTGTTCTCTTCGACACGATCCAGAAAGTCGATAGCAGCCTCGTGACCAGCGTGTGTCGTCAGTCCGTTCAGTGTCTCGGCAAGAACGTAGTCAAGAATGACCGCTTCTGGAAGCTCAGCAGCATCAATACCTTGGAGGATGGGAAGTGCGTCATCATGTGCGCCATCCCGGCGATATGCTGCGGCGAAGAGAACAGATGTATCGACGAGTGCTTGCGGCATTTAGTTGACGTCGACGCCCCAAGCGTCGTGGTCGGTCGTCACGTCGGTTTCTTGGCTGCCGTCGTAGCCGGTAAAGTCGCCGAATGTCCCGCTTCGCTGCTGAACGATTTCGACGCGGAGAGTACCGTCGCTTTCGATGTGCCAGCGGAGCGTATCACCATCGTCAATATCGAGTTCTCGACGAATTCGAGCAGGGATATTCGCTTGATTCCCAGAGACCTTACTTTCGGAGTCGACGCTGTCATTGCTCATATTCCAACTGATGAGACCGCGCTGTATAAACGTAGTGTGCATGCACACTAACGCCTGAGACGAACGATCGTCGTCCGGAGCGACGGGTTGGGAGTTAAACAGAATCACACCAGTACGTCCGCGGTCGTTTTTCTGCCCCCTGAGGGGTGCGGGGTGCAGACGAAGCACCTCGCTGATGACCGATGGCAACGAGAGACATCTACGAGAGTGATTTCGACGAAGACGTATCGACGGATAATACGACGGCGTGCCCAGAGTGCAACGGACGAGTCAGAACGAACACAGCAGAGACAAACTGTGAAGACTGCGGGCTCGTTATCGACGAACAACAAATCGACCACGGACCAGAGTGGCGGACGTTTGACGGCGAGGAGTCCTCCAATAAACGAACGGGGGCACCACTCACCGTGGCACGTCACGACCGCGGTCTCTCGACCGAAATCGGACGCTGGCGAGACGCAAGTGGAAACCAACTCTCAGCACGAAAACGCCGACAGCTCGGCCGACTACGTCGAGAACAGCGCCGGGGCCGGTGGCGGTCGAAAAGTGAGCGGAATCTCGCGCACGGCTTGGGCGAAGTCCGTCGGATCGCGAGTGCGTTGGGACTCTCGGAGACCGTTCGTGATCAGGCCTGCCAGCTCTTCAGAAGCGCCAAGCACGAGGACCTCCTTAGGGGTCGGTCAATCGAAGCGATCGCCGCAGCGAGCGTCTATGGCGCGTGTCGGTGCAACAGCTCAAGAGTGGCGCGAAGTGAAGTCGCTGAAAGAGCACAGGTCGAACGAAGTAGGGTTGTGAACGCATACAAGACGCTGAATACAGAGCTTGGGCTGCCGGTCAGTCCGGTCACACCCCGGTCGCTCATCCCGCGGCTGTCTTCGGAGCTAGCGGTTGAGGATGCTGTTCGGCGACGAGCACTCGAACTGGCAGAGCGGGCGCACGGTTCAGCCATCGCAAACGGGCGTCAGCCAGCAGGGGTTGCTGGCGCTTGCGTCTACATCGCCTCGCAAGAGTACAGACGAGGACTCAGACAAACGGACATCGCGGAGGTCGCTGGAACAACTGCAGCGACGCTTCGTGCTCGACGCGACGAACTCTTGACGACAATCGATTCAGAGGACTCAGCGTAGAGATGGGTGTCGACGACGAGTCTCTATTAACCAACAATAGAGGGAGCCACAGATAGATGTTGGTTAAGACCGGGCGTCTCGGTCAGGAAGAGATGACTCAGTCTAGAAACAGCTGAAATCAACTCTCACAAGGTGTAGTGAGCTGTTTTTATGGGGCTGAATGACTGAGCCCTCAGGGCTTTGTGATTCAATGACTGAGCAACCGTCGAAAGATCCGTTTGAGGATTGTGAGCTGAGCCCCGACGCGATTCTTGGCACCCGTACCTTCGAAGACGTCCTGTTCACAGACGAGACGGAAACACCCGTGAATGTGCTCACTGGCGAGACACCAGATCATTCGCGAGCGACCGTCAACGAAGCTCGATCCTTCGCCGCAGGAATCGGCAGTGGCACGCCACACATCGCACTCCCGGCATCAGTCGAAACGCAGGTCGAAACAAAGAGCAAGCCGTACACAGCGGCTGCCTTCTTCCACTTCAAGGCGACAGGGTCACTCGAACGACATCGTGCGTACCACGCCGCCTACAACTCGGATACGTTCTCGGTTGAGTTCGAGGCTGATTACGAGACCGGGGACCTGACGATTATCGTCGAGGAGAAGGACTGTCAGTCGGAATTCGAGAACGCATAGCCAGTGATGTCGGTTCGATTTTTTTGCGCGCCGGCGATGGGTGCCGACGCACCACGTAGCGACGCGGTATGCAGTCGTGTACGTCGGTAAATGAAAGTGAAACCAATGCACATGGTCATTTACGCGCTGGTAGAAGCATCGACGAGAGACGACGCAGTGGTCACCGGCAAAGCAGTGTTCGATCAGCTGCACACGTCGACTCTGAAGAGGGACAGAAACTCTTAGAGCGCGGTTGGGACGCGACGAAGAACGAATTCCAGCGAAATCTGGATCGAGTGCGGGAGGCGCTCGACGACCTCTCCGACGAGGAGATCATGCGCGATGAGGACCTCGCTCGGCACGCGTTTCATCAGGTCGGTGCCTACGACTGTCCCTCAATCTTCCTATACGACGAACACGGGCGCGGGATTCGTTACCAAGAGCAACTGAATCGCATCGTTGACGAGAGCGACGACATCTGGATCGTTCCAGCTGACGTTCACTTCTGACAGATGCCGTCAACCGCCGAACGACTGATGGGACAGTCGGGGGATGTCTGCCGGAGTGTTAGTGAGGAAAGATCAGATGACTGGCCTAGCGATTAGGGCTCAGAATATTATAGTCTAGACTATTATAGTCCTGTTTCTAACTTCGGAGCCCATATGTATCTCCTACAACGACAGGGAGTATGGACCAGTTCGTCAATCGCATCGATGAGCTCAACCGGTTGCAGGCCCTCTATGAGAGTGACGCTGCAGAACTCGCAATAATTTATGGGCGTCGTCAGATCGGAAAGAGCGAACTCGTCCGCCAATCGATTGCCGACCGTGACGATGCTGTGTACTATCAGGCAATCCAAGGAACAGCGACGACACAGCTCAGGCGATTCGTCGAGGCAGCAGCGACGACCTATCCCGACATCACAGCCGTCAAAGAGGAATGGGAACCGCTCTTAACGTACCTCTCCGACAGAGACGCAATCATCGTCATCGATGAATTCCCGTACCTCATCGAATCGAATGAGGGGCTTCCCTCGGTCATTCAACACCTGTGGGATACGGCCGTCGACGAGAGTCAGTCGACGCTCGTACTCACGGGCTCTGCAATCGGTATGATTCATACCCACGTTCTCGATGGCGGTGCGCCACTCTACGGCCGGGTGTCTCAGAGACCGAATGGTCGCCTCGAACTCACCCAGTTGCCGTTTCGCTCCATCCAAGAGTTCGTGCCGACGTACGATCCCGAAGAACGGGTGTTCGTCTATGGCGTCTTCGGCGGCACACCTCGATATCTCAGTCCTCTCGATCCGTCACAGAGCCTCGGAGAGAACATCACGCAATTGCTTTGCGATCCAGATGGCCCGCTCCATGACGAGCCCGAAACCGTCCTCCAGATGGAGCTCAACGAGGTGAACACGTATTTCTCCGTACTGGAATCGATGGCCAGCGGGAACCGCAGTCGAAATGAGATTGCCCAAGGAGCCGGCATCGAGAGTACCAATACATCGTACTACTTCGACCGACTGGAAACGCTCCAAATCATCGAGAAACACCATCCGGCACTCGCCGATCCGACGCGTAGCAAGCGGACCCGGTACCAGATTCGAGATTCCGTATTCCGGTTTTACTTCCGGTATCTCTACGGCCGCGAGGGACAGTACGAACTCTACGGCGAAAACGCCTACGCAGATCTCATCGAACCGGAACTTCCCGACTTCGTCAGCGAAACGTTCGAATCGCTCTGTCACCAGGCAGTGCCGGCGCTCTATGCAGACTACCAGCTCACACAGGTACCAAGCCAGTGGTGGTACAAGGGCCGGGAGGTAGACGTCGTCGCACCAACCGACGGGTCGACGCTGATCGCTGGCGAAGCGAAGTTCACCAACACCCCGCTCGGCTATGATGTGCTTTCGGATCTCGAAGACGACGTGGAGCACATCGACTGGACGCCCACCACAGGTGGTGAGCCGACGTATGAATTTGCCTTGTTCAGCCGCTCTGGGTTCAAACGCTCCGTCAAGGAAGCTGCAGACGAACGTGACGACCTCCGTCTCTTCGATTTGTCCGATATCGTTGCCATGCTCGAGAGTAGAGCCGACCAGTAACGCCGGACGGTATTGAGAATGGTTTTTAGACCTCTGAAAGGGAGGTCAGATATCCGATAATCAGAAATCACGATTGAGCGGTACGCAACGCTCAAAGAAACGAGTGGCCTCGAAATGACTCCAGCGCAGTCGGAATCTCACTCAAAGGATTTCAGCTCAAAGACGCCCGTGAGAACATAGAGGCGCTCTGGAAGATATCCATGAATTCGTTGCAGACACGTATCGAATCCAGCCAGCAAATCTACACGAAGAGTGATTTTTTAGCTGTGGCACAGAATGGTGAAACCATAGTATGGGCCCAAACACCGAGCAGAGAGCGGGGAGGTCTGATATACATATCGACCCCGACCGTCTGGCGCAACGGCTCAATGCGATTGACCAGTGGATCGAGCATGTCCGTTCAACGCCTGCGCCGCAATGGGGATCCGAACTGAATGAGTTGATCAATTCACAGGTCAGTAGCGCGGAGGCGCTCTCGGAAGCTCGAGAGAAGGGATCCTCACAATTCGACCAATTCGATCCGGATGCGATCCGTGCAGCGGGCCAAACGACTAAGTGAGTATCTGGATGTTGGGTTCTCGAACGTTAGCTGTAACTTCTTACTGCTCACAAACCGCTAGCGCGGTGAGTTTCTAAGGGAGTGATCAAGAAACGGTGACGGGAGAAGGGGCCCCAGGGTCGCTATAAGTCAGATACCCGTTCGAGACCTTGGTCAATCATTGCCGTCGTAAAACAGTCACAGCAGAAATCGTCTGCAATCTCCAGTGCTTCACCGAGTGTCATCTCAACGTAGTCGCTCGATGGCTCCAGATGGTCTGGATCGTGAATCGACAAGTAGCCTGATTCGAGGTCACCACCAATCGTTTCGACGAAGACCGGTAATTCCCTGTCTAACTCCTCTAGATGCATTCCCGCTCTCGGTCCCACCTCGGTCATTGTCTATGATACGTGTTCGACCCGATAAAAACCTCCACTGTGTGGGATACCCCTGAGTTCCACTCTCAGACTAAGCCTGGATACCCATTCCAATCCGTTCAGGAGCCCAGAATTGACTTTGCATTCCCGAACGAAGCAATATTAACGCCTCACTCGGACAGATGTGCGACGGCGTCACCACTGACGAGGCACACCGTCCAAACTGTCTTGAGCTGCCAACAGAGCATCCACGGACGTTTAAGTCATCGTAGAGCAATTGTGAGGACATGGCCACGGATCTCACCGAACGGGTGCAAGAAATCGCGGAAGCGCGAGGCATCCCCGAGTCGGAGATCCTCGAACAGGCGCTGGAGCGCGGTGTCGAAGACCTCTGGGTAGATCTCATCCTCTCCCGATACACGAACGACGAAATCGATCGAGCAACAGCGATCGAACTCGTTGGTCGCGACCGCGTCAAGCGTGCAGAACGCGAGCTGCAGGCAGTCGAAGACGATATTCGGTGGGGCCTGAATGCGTGATCGTTGCGGTCGCTGACACAGGCCCACTCATCCACCTCAACGAAGTTGATGCGCTTCAGTTGCTCTCAGTAGTTGATGAACTCCTCATCCCACAAACGGTATACGAGGAACTCAAGACAGGTACGGTTCCGTCGGCACTCAGTACCATCGAGTACGAGCTCATCGAGGCAGAGATAACTGAACGCACCGCTGATTTAGACCCTGGCGAGACTGCTGCTCTTGCGGTTGCATCTGAGCGCTCAGCTGTCCTTTTGACTGACGACCTCGCTGCAAGAGACGCTGCCGAGGACATCGATGTTGAGGTGCATGGTTCAATCGGTATCATTGTTCTCGGCTACACTCGTGGGGAACTCACTAAATCGAAAGCAGCCGAGCTGATGCGAGCACTCCAAACAGAAACCAGCGGCTCTGTTGAAATCCTCAGGGAGTTACAGGTACGTCTGGTAGTCTGACCGGATGGAAGCCCTTCCGAAATCGCAGTTGCTCCGGTTCGTTGAGCAAGCGATCCACTTGGCACGCCGAGCTGTCAATCACTACTCATCGAAGTTCTCCAAACGCCGGTACACACTCCACCAGCACATCGTTTTACTCTGTCTCAAAGTTCGGAAGAACACGACTTACAGGACGCTTCTCGACGAACTCATCGAGATGCCACGCATTCGGAAAGCCATCGATCTTGAGGAACTCCCCTCCCCCTCAACGTTGTGTAAGGCGTTCAGTCGGCTCGATATGGCGGTCTGGCGGGTTCTTCTCAACCTCTCAGTTACGCTTCTCCCGACCAATGGTGTCGTTGGGATCGACGCCTCCGGGTTCGACCGCAGTCACGCCTCAAAGCACTACACGAAGCGCACGAAGTTGACGATTCAGCAGTTGAAAGTCACGCTACTCGTAGACACGAGAGCGAATGCTATCATTGATCTCCACGTGACGACGACCAGAAAACATGACTCCCAGATTGCACCGCCGCTCATCAAGCGGAATGCCGAGAATGTGACAATCCTCCTCGGTGATAAGGGATACGACGACCAGAAGGTTCGCGCGGTAGCCCGTAAGACTGGTGTTCGACCGCTCATCAAGCACCGCGAGTTCTCGTCGCTCCACAAAGCGTGGAACGCTCGGTTGGATGCCGATCTCTATGGCCAACGGAGTCAGAACGAGACGGTGAACTCTCGCCTCAAACGGAAATATGGCGCGTTCGTCCGCTCACGGCACTGGTGGAAGCAGTTCCGTGAACTCGCTGTTGGCTGTCTCACTCACAACATCGACAAGACACTCTGAACGTAAGATGGGGAGGAACTACGAATTGTTCAGTAACCTACACCAGAGTTTTCACATAGTAGACTGGTGCCTATGTAATGAACACGCGGTGGATCTCGTTTGTCCGAAATGCTACCCTTGCGACGGTACTCCTTACGGGGTTGTATGGTCTTCGAGCGGTGGCTCCACTTGGTACCGTTCTACTTATGTTCAATCCAGTGCGTGTTACGACGATACTGTGGATAGTCTACCCAGAAGCCTTCGAGCCAGTGGTGTTTATCGCAGAACTCTTTATTCTCGGACTGGTTGGTACCACTGCCGCTCACCTTGTTCATAGATGGGCAACCGACGCCCAACATGCCAGTTGGCATCTCGGCGTGGCTGGTGCTCTCAGTATAGTAGGTGTCCACTGGGTAAAGTGGGCAATTAAGTTCGCCGGTACGACCCACACCGATACAGCCCCGGTTGTTATTACGGGTGTTTCAGGATTGATACTGCTTGGGCTGGCCGGGTGGTTCGCTGGTAGTGGGACACAGAAGTGAATGGTAGAGGACTGTGGAAGATATACACATTACATAAGCATACCTACCTAACGGCTGTTTCAGTGGGAAAGATGTCGAGACAATAGGATTTCAACAGAGCCGGAAATCTCCATCCGGCAGATTATCGTCCTCTACGCTGCCGCGGATCTGCTCATCACCGGCCTCATGCAGTGGTGCCTGACAAACTACCTGTTAGGAATCAACACGTGTCGAGAGAACGCTGCCAAGTAAGTCTCTCCCATCGCTCATTGGCCGACATAGACCTTTGGTCGGACGGTCATTCTCTCCTCCTGTCGAACACCCCTTACTGGTCATATTGCCGCCAGTGAGGACTGTTGAGATACAGTCCACATTGGTCTCATTCGCGGGTATACGTGACTGTCCGACCCCAACTACTCTTCTTCCCCCAGAGGCCAGACCGAATGCATTCGAGTTCGACGATCTGAGAATTGTCGACGAAGAGGTTGACGTTCGGGCCGAAGTTCTTGATGTACCATTCGAACACCGGCGGATCAGCAGCCTCGAACACGTAGTGCTCGATGCCCACCCCGTTCGCGATCTCGAAGGCAACGTCTGTTCGCCACTCGCGGACGCGTTCAGTGATCCCCTCCAACTCGACCATGATCTTGTACGCGCCAGCGTCGAGATGGCGCTTCGCTTCATTGATAGCACTTGCCGGATCGATTGCCTCCTCGCTTTCGAGTTCTTCGACACTCGACGCACCGCCCGCGCCGAACTGGACGTTGATTTCAGGCTTCGGTTTGAGGCCGTGTTCGTCGACACGTTCGGTCAGTGCGACCATGTCGGCGGCATCGATCGCGAGGAATCCGCTGGAGATCTCAACGATGTCGAAGCCGAGATCACCAGCTTCGGTGATGTAGTCATCGACCTTATCGTGGTCGCGCACAAGTACGTTCTCGATGAACCCCCGGTCGAGACTTCGACATCGTGTTCGTGGCAGACATCGATGAGTTCTCGAACGGCGTCTTCGGGCATCAGGGCGAACGACCCGCCGGAGAACTTGTAAATATCAACGTACCAGCCCATCGTCTCGAGGATATCGCGGAGTTCTCGCGGCCCATCGGATCGTAGTAGGGACTACAGATTTCTGTAATACCAGTTTTGCGCGGCTTGTCCGGTCGGTGGTTCTGATGTAGGAAGCTGAAACGCTCGATCTGAATCAGTTATGGCTCACGTGAACTAACGAGTGCACGTTCCTTCGTGATACTCCCCGGCCCGACTGCTTAGTCAAGCAGGGATACGAGGTCGGTAACAGTGTGGTCCTCAAGATTTTGAACCGCCTTGATGAGTTCATCGCGCCGGGAAGGTTTACTGCTTGAAGTCCTCGATCAACCCGCCTTGCAGCACGATCTCAATCTGGCGCAAGCTCAAACTGTGCTCGGCCGCAAACGTCGTGTCCTGCGTGGCGTTGCGCACGGTGACCTCTCGCCCGTTCTGTAGCTCCTCACGCACGGCGGGCAGTTCGAGCGTGTCGCCCTGGTCGATGGCGTCGTAGTCGGCGCGGTCGGTGAACTCGAGGGGCACGATGCCGAAGTTCACGAGGTTCTGCCAGTGGATGCGCGCGTAGCTGACCGCCAGCGCCGCCCGCATCCCCAAGTAATACGGCGCGAGGGCTGCGTGCTCGCGTGAACTCCCCTGACCGTAGTTCGACCCGCCGACAACCATCCACGGCGCGCCCTGGTCTTGGGCTCGCTTGTAGAACCCCTGCTCGACCTGGTCGAACACCCACTCGCTGATCCTCGGGATGTTCGATCGGTAGGGGAGCACGTCCGAACCAGCGGGCATTATCTCGTCGGTCGAGATGTCGTCGCCAACTTTCATCAACACCGGGCCAGTGATCGCGTCCGGGACACGTTCGAACTCGGGCAGTGATTTCACGTTGGGTCCTTTCTCGAGTTCGCCGCCCGGGTTCTCCGGCGGTGGGCTCAGCGCCGATTCGTCAACGATGATCTCCTCGGGTTCGGTCCAGTCGGGGTAGTCGATCCCGTGCGTCTCTTCGAGGGTTCGCGGATCCGTGATCTCACCGGTGAGCGCACTCGCCGCCGCGGTCTCGGGACTGCAGAGGAACACGCTGTCCTCGCGGGTGCCGGTGCGCCCGGGGAAGTTCCGTGGGACCGTTCGGAGGCTGTTGCGGCCGGAGGCCGGTGCCTGCCCCATCCCGATACAGCCGTTGCACCCCGCCTGATGGACGCGAGCGCCGCTCGCGTATAACGCTCCGAGGTGCCCCATCTCCGTCAAATTCTCCAGCATCTGTCGGGAAGTTGGGTTCACGTCGAAGCTGACCTCCGGGGGGACCCGCTCGCCCTTCACGATCATCGCCGGTACCGCGAAGTCACGGAGCCCGGGGTTCGCGCTGGACCCGATGTAGGCTTGGTAGATGTCCTCGCCCGCCACCTCCGTTACCGGGACGACGTTTCCGGGGCTAGATGGCTTGGCGATCAACGGTTCGATCTCGTCGAGCCGGATGGTCTCGGTCACGTGGTACTCGGCGTCGTCGTCGGCCCGTAACTCCTGGAACTCGTCCTCGCGCTCCTGCTGGGCGAGGAACTGTTTGACGGCGTCGTCGGCGGGGAAGACGGTGCTGGTGGCCCCCAGCTCGGTGCCCATGTTGGCGATCACGTGGCGGTCCATCGCAGTTAGGGTGTCCAGCCCGGAGCCGTGGTACTCGATGACACGTCCGACGCCGCCGTCGACATCGTGGCGACGGAGCATTTCGAGGATGACGTCTTTGGCGCTGCACCAGTCGGGGAGTTCCCCACGTAACTCCACACCCCAGACCTCCGGTGCGTTCACGTGGTAGGGCTCGCCGGCCATCGCCATGGCGATGTCGAGGCCACCGGAGCCGATCGCGAGCATGCCCATCGCTCCCGCGGCCGGCGTGTGTGAGTCGGAGCCAAGCAGGGTCTTGCCCGGCACGCCGAACCGTTCTTGGTGGACGGGGTGGGAGACGCCGTTCCCGGCGGGAGAGAACCAGATGCCCCACTTCTCGCAGGCACTGTTCAGAAACAGGTGGTCGTCCGGGTTCTTGTTATCCTCCTGGATGAGGTTGTGGTCGACGTACTGTGCGGAGAGCTCGCTTTCGAGGTGCTCGACGTTCATCGCCTCGAGTTCGAGCATCACCATCGTCCCGGTGGCGTCTTGGGTGAGCGTCTGATCGATCTCCAGGGCAATCTCCTTGCCCGGCTTCAGCTGACCGTCGACGAGATGGTCATCGATGAGTTTCTCGGTTACTGTTCCAGGCATGGATGGAGAGACGGCCCGTTCCCTCTTTGTTCTTGTGACGCACACTCACACCATACAGCGAATTCCATCATTTACCCAGGCATGTGAAAGATTACTCAGCTTTGCACGTTGAAGTAGGAGCGTGACATAGTCGGTGGCAAGGACGGATGATGCCGATTACGGACTTCTTGTCGTGCATGCACGTGTTCGACGAGTTCGACTCGCTCTCACCGGAGCAACAACATCACGCCAAAGCCTACGCCACAGGTCTTGTTGCGGCCCGCAACAAGACCGTGGCGGGCATCGCACGCGAAGTTCTTCCAGCCAACAGCAAACGCGCCCTCAACAAGTTCCTCACCGAGTACGACTGGGACGAACAGCAGCTCAACCACGAACGTCTTGAGGAACTCCAGAAACACGGTGAAACGCGCTGGTCGAAGGACGGCCACATCATCCTCGACGACACGATTACCGAGAAAGCCGGGGACGAAGTCCCCGGCGTCGGCCACTTCTACGATCACGCTGAAGGCGACACTGTCTGGGGCCAAGACCTCATCTACGCCTTCTACGCTGACGACAAAATGGCCTATCCGCTCACCTTCCGCCTCTATGAAAAACAGGATGAAGATGACCAAGACCACGGCACCAATGTACGATCTCGCCCGCGAGATCGTCACCGAACTCGAAGAAGAGGTAGGTGTCCGCAGGCACACCTACCTCTTCGACTCGTGGTTCGCCCACGATTCTGGCCTTCCCGAACACATCGAATTCTACGGCAAGGATTGGATCGGCCCGCTCCGGAGCAATCGCAAGGTGACCTACGGCGGCGAAGAACTCCGCGTCGATGCGCTGGAAGAGCGCATCGACACGGTTGAGCACGATGTCGATGACGAAACCTACCATATCTGGACGAAGAAGCTTCCCGTCTTCCAGCTGGGAGACGGGAAGCTGGTTATCGCCGGGAAAGAGACTGATGAAGACGAGGAGAATCCGGTCAAGTACCTCGCCACAAACAAGATCGACGCACCGACCGAGCACGTGATTCGCTCCTACGGGATACGGTGGCGCATCGAGACGTTCTTCGAGGACTCGAAGCAGGATCTCGGCCTAGGAGACTGCGAGATGCAGACTGACGAAGGTGCCAGTCACGACTGGCACCTTCTGATGGTTGCCTACAGTCTCGTTCGTCTTGATCCAGAGTTGAGCGCCTTGGGGACGGTTCGCCCGAAGCGATGACGCTTTCGAGCGAACCTCGAGCACTCCCTGAAAGAAGCAGTCTACAACCTCCTCACGTGGGTTTGGGACAACGATGATCGGGGCGTCGATGATCTCATGAACGAGATTGACCACCTCTTTGTTCGCTCAACAGCCTGACGCTAACGTGCAAGGCTGAGTTATACCTGATTGAGCGCATCGGACGACTTGGGGCTAAAGCAAGACACGGCTCCCGTATGAGGGTAGTCACCCGGGTTCTGATTTTCGTCGTGTGGGTGCTTCAGTGAGGATGAAAGTACAAATCGTGTCAGTTGGTGAGCCATCTAAACTGTTTAGTGGGGAAGGGAAACTATTTGTTTAGAGGCATCTAAATCTCGCCCATGGTGACCCCGAAAGTCGAAGATTATCTGAAGGCGATATACTACCTTCAGGACGGAGACATCCCGGCCGCGTCATCCGAGATTGCGTCCGCGATAGGGGTCAAACCACCAACCGTGACGACGATGTTGCAGCGAATGGACGACGATGGTCTCGTACATTACGAGAGTTATCAGGGTGCTCGTCTCACCGAGCGTGGTGAGAAGGGGGCGCTCAAAGTGCTCCGCAACCATCGGCTACTCGAACTCTTCCTGACCGAGGAGCTCGGATACGATTGGGCAGAGGTACACGACGAAGCAGACGTCCTCGAACATCATCTGAGCGAGACGTTAGTCGAGCGAATCGAAGTGCTCCTCGGGTCGCCTGCGGTAGACCCACATGGAGAACCGATTCCTACTGCCGACCTCGAAATTCGAGAATGCGAGACACAGCAGTCGTTAGCGGAGTGTCAAGAGGGAACGGTTGCGGTCGTTTCTGAGGTGCGAGAAAGCCGCGCAGACGTTCTATCGTATCTTGCGAACTCTGGGATCTCGCTTGGAACGGAACTCGAAGTGGTCGAAACCGCGCCATTCGGGATGATCACATGCAAAGTGAGGACGACAGAGAAACCGCTCTCGCTCCCGACTGATGTCGCTGCAGACATATACGTATCACGGCCTGCTGAACCGGCCGAAAGCGAACAGAGACAGTACAACGAGGCGTAATACATGCCTTCACAAGATTATTCACAAGCAGCAAAGTTATCAGAGAGATTGGAGCAACGACTAGTAGACTCGCTCGAATCGGATTTCAAGACCACTCGACGGGCAGTTCTCGGGGGGCTTGGTCTCGCAGGGAGCGCCGCTCTCACTGGAATCGGACGGGCAGACAGCGACGAGCATCATGGTCCAGGAGAGGATTCACACGGAAATTTCGGTGCGACCGGAGAATATAGCGACACGGACTTTGACCCACACGAGTTCCTCTACCAGTTCAACACAGGCCGTGGTGAACAAAAGAACGTCCCGCAGGACGTCTACGAGGAGAACGGCCGAACCGTTCGGGAGTTTACCTTCCAAGCGGTCGATACCACCGTTAGCATCGCCCCTGGCATCGAATTTCCGGCATGGGCCTACAACGGCCAGGTACCCGGCCCGACCATTCGAGCCGTCGAGGGCGATCTCATTCGTGTGAAGTTCGAAAACCTCGGACGACACGCCCACACCATCCACCCGCATCTCCGGAACCTCAATCCGGAGATGGACGGGATCCCGCAGAACGGACCGGGCGTCCTCAATACGGGTGAGTCGTTCACGTACGAGTGGATCGCTCAACCCGCAGGCGTCCACTTCTATCACTGTCACTCGCTCCCGCTGAAAGAGCACATCCACCGGGGACTGTACGGGGCAATCATCATCGACCCAGATCCGGATCGTGTCACCCAGCGACCAGAGGAGTACTGTGACTTCCACCGCTCGCAGATCACCGACGAACTCCGTGCGGAACTCGTCGCCGAGGCGAAAACGCGGAATCACGAGTACGCCGAGAACGACCCCATCAACGAGATGGTGATGGTGATGAACGGCTTCGACACCAACTTCGACGGCGGCAACGAGGTGTACGCCGCCAACACGCGGGCGTTCGCCTACAGCGTCGGCGAGACCGACGGCCGAGGGAACTGGAAAGCCGGGGAGACCAAGCGCCCGATCCAGATCGACGGCCAGCAGCGCCAGCGAGTCTACCTGGCCAACGCGACGGAGTTCGACCTCATCAATTCGTTCCACACCCACTCGCAGTTCTTCGACTACTACGACCACGGGACGACACTGACGCCGACGCTCCAAACGGTGGACACGGTCATGCAGTGTCAGGCACAGCGTGGTATCATCGAGCTGGACTACTCCGATCACGACCCGGGACTGTACATGTTCCATGCCCACCAGTCAGAGTTCGCTGAACTTGGCTGGATGAGCTTCTTCGAGGTGGTCTAAATGAGCAAACCAAACACTGACGGCGACACGACTGTGAACCAAACTGAGCGCCCGCTGGGACTTCCGAAGTGGGCTGCAGCACTACTCCCAATCCTCCTGCTCGCACTCATCGCAGGTGGGTTCTTCGCGACGGCGCCGTTCGCGTCGCTCGACAACGGTGGTGCGCCACTCCCCGACGTGTCGGTGACGCATACGACCCTGCCGAGCGAAGAGACCGTCGTCCTACACGTCACGAATAACGGTCCGGACGAAGTGACTATCTCACAGGTGCTGGTCGCAGAAGCCTACTGGGACTTCGATGTGCAGGGCGCAGGCGGTGATAACACACTCGCTCCTCGTGAGAGCGCACAGGTCGTCATCCCGTACCACTGGAACCCAGGCTGGGACCTCGAGGTGGCCCTGCTGCTCTCGGACGGTGCAACCGTTCACCACACCATCATCGCCCCCAGCCAGTCACCGGGCCTGACGACTGACCTACTGGTGACGATGGCTGTCATCGGCCTGTTCGTCGGCGTCATCCCCGTCGCACTCGGGATGCTGTGGTTCCCATTCCTGCAATCGATGAGTGACCGCTGGCTCCACGCGATTCTCGCCTTCTCGGCGGGTATCCTCGCGTTCCTCGCTATTGATGCCGGGTTCGAGGCTTTCGAACTCGGTGAACAAGTGCCGGGCGCGTTCGAGGGGCCCGCCCTCGTCGCGCTCGGAATCATTGGCGCACTTCTCGCCGTTCAGGCCGTCAGCGCGTGGCGACAGGGCCGTGCGGAAGCAGGTGATGCGCGTGCCCAGAGCGGTCTGTGGGTTGCCTACCTGGTTGCGCTCGGAATCGGCCTCCACAACCTCGCCGAGGGGCTCGCCATCGGGAGCTCGTTCGCACTCGGGCGCGTATCGCTCGGGGCGTTCCTCGTCATCGGCTTCATGCTTCACAACGTGACTGAAGGGCCAGCTGTCGTCGCACCCGTTGCACGTGGTGAGCGTCCGAACGTCCTCCACTTCGTCGGTCTGGGGTTCATTGCAGGTGCTCCGGTCATCCTCGGTGGCTGGCTGGGTAGCCTTGCCTTCTCGCCGACGCTCGGGGCGTTCTTCCTCGCTGTCGGCGTGGGGGCGATCCTGCAGGTCATCTGGGAACTTCGAGAGATGGTCAGTCGGAATGGACGCGTCGGTTCTGCGCTGAATCTCGTGACGTTCCTCGTCGGACTTGTCGTGATGTACGTCACTGACCTCTTCGTCGCACTCTAAACCCCCTGAACTAACCCTTATACAATCGATGAATCGACGACAAATGCTCAAACTCAGTGGAAGCGCTCTTTTAGCAACGGCAACCGCAGGTTGTTCGTCCAACAGCAACCCCGACGGGACGACACGTGTCTCGATGAACGAAGACTTCGCGTTCGATCCAAAGACGCTCACTGTAAGCGCCGGGACAACAGTGAGATGGGTGAACGATAGCGATGTCGGACATACAGTGACGGCCTACGGGGATAGGATACCAACAGAGGCAGTGTATTTCGCTAGTGGAGGATTCGAGTCTGAACGAGCCGCACGAAACGACGTGAGTGGAGGGCTGCTCGCTACCGGTGATACGTACGAACACACCTTCGACGTCACTGGGACGTATGAGTATGTGTGTATTCCACACGAAGGCTCAGGGATGACAGGTACTATAACGGTCGAGTAAAGCTCTGAGCGGTCTTCCACTCGAGCAACAGGATCTGTTTTTCTGGGGCAGAATGACTGAGCCCTCAGGGCTTCGTGATTCAATGTGTGAGCAACCATCGAAAATCCGTTTGAGGAGTGTGACCTGAGCCCCGACGCGATTCTTGGCACTCGTACCTTCGAAGACGTGCTATTCACTGACGAGACGGAAAGGCCCGTGAATGTGTTGACCGGCGACACACCTGAATATTCGCAAGCAAGCGTCGACGAAGTTCGAGCCTTCGCCGCGGGAATCGACCGTGACACGCCGCAAATTGCGCTCCCTGCATCAGTCGAGGCTCAGATCGAAACAGCAAGCAAACCGTACACAGCTGCTGCCTTCTTCCACTTCAAAGTAACCGGATCGCTCAAGCGACATCGTGCGTATCATGCCGCCTACAACTCGGATAGGTTCTCAGTTGAGTTCAAGGCCGATTACGAGAGCGGGAACTTGACGATCACCGTCGAGGAGAAAGACTGCTAGTCGGAACTTGAGAACGTCTAGTCAGCGTCGTCAGTACTATTTTTTTGAGCGCCGGCGATGGGTGCCGGCGCATCACGTAGTGACGTAGTTGTGCAGTCGCATGCGTCGGCAGACGAAGGTGAAAACCGATGCACATGGTCATTTACACCCTGGTAGAGGCATCGACGCGAGACGACGCAGTGGCCACCGGCAAAACAGTGTTCGATCGGCTGGTTGGGGCCGACCCACACGCTGGCGCCGTGTTCGACTACTACGTCTGCTTTGACGAGGAGAACACGATGGTCGCGGGCAAGGCTCGATGGGCGATTTACCGGCCGCAGCCCCCGTCGACTCAGACGATGGGCAGGACCTACTCGACTGAGGGTGGGAAGCGACGAAAGAAGAGTTCGAGCGCAATCTCGAACGGGTGAAGGAAGCCATCAACGGACTCTCCGACGAGGAGATTATGCGCGATGAGGATCTCGCTCGGCACGCGTTCCATCAAGTCGGCGCATACGACGGACCGACGGTGTTCCTGTACACCGAGCACGCCAGCGGTATTCGGCATCGCGGCCAGCTCGATCGGATTCTCGACGAGAGCGAGGACCTCTGGATCGTCCCTGCCGACGTCCACTTCTAACCGATGCCCCGAATCACCAACTGGATACGGGAGAGTCGCACACCGTCGCTCGCGTATCGAAACACCGAGACTGGAGCCCGAGCCGTTCTCCATCGTGCATCCGACTCATACCGGTACAAGTGGCGTGGTGCAATCCTCGTCGACGACTATCCGGTCTGGTCACGTGGCTTCGAGACGAAGCAGGCGACAGCCTTTCGGGACGCTCTCCGAGACAGATCACTCCCTGAGCTGACCTGCCCTGAGTGCCCGAACGACGACGTTCTCGTCGGTGAGAAGGCAGCTGACGGGGCGAAGGTACAGCGCTGGTTCGACTGTCCCGATTGTGGCTACGAAGCTCGCTCGAAGGTAGTCTACGGCGCTGAACGCTAAGGTCACAAGACGCCCAGCGGAAGCGTTTTTCTGGGGCAGGAGGGGTGGCCCGATTCACACGGGCCAGATCTACAGATGAGTCTGGACGTCATCAACCGTCACAGCGAAGCACTGTTCGAGTTCCTCTGGTGTCCCGTCTGCGGGCACGAGGTGTTCAGCTACATCCCCTTCGAGGGCGTGTTCTGCAAGAACTGCAATACACAGGTGGAACTCCAAGAGTCGCAAGAGGATCGTGGCTACGAGGAAGCTGTCCTCGCCTGCTTCGATACCGACACGACCTGGAATCTCCACGTCGACGAAAAACTTCGTCGTGACCTGCCTGGCGGTTCGGCGAGGGTGAAAATTTTCGGCGCACCGGGTGCCTACGAGATCGACTGGTGGAGTCCAAAACCGGACGAGGACTGGGAACCGGTCGAGCGCGGTGAGTTCGACGACGTCGAAGAACCTGCTGAGGTGTCTCACTTGGCCTAAGGAGAGGGTTCGTTGGGGAGTTTTTCACCCCCAGAGGGGTGCGGGGGTGTTCGAACGAGCACCCCGCGAACAGAACTATGAGTTGGACAAGTGATTCACAGTCATCTGGAACGTCACACACTTCGGATGAGACCGACGTCGTCTACGTCGGCTACCGACAGCGAGGCCGCGCAATCGTCGAAAAGTATCCTGGCCGCGAACCGCTGACCCCAGATCGGAGTCTCAAGCTGGCGGACCACAGTCCCTCGGGCTTCGAATGGGGGTACAGGGGGAGTGGCCCAGCGCAACTCGCGCTCGCCCTCCTGCTCGATTACACCGACGACGAGGACGTCGCACTAGCGGAGTACATGGCGTTCAAGAACGAAGTAGTGAGCCGATTGGAGTGTGGTGGTCCCAAACAGCGCTGGCGACTCACAGGACACGAGATAGATTCGGCCCTTCGTGAGACAGTCGACGAGCCAGTCGCACCGTCCGTCAGCTAACAGTCAGAGAGCAATCCATGACAGAACCCACCCAGCAGTCCCGTACGAACGCAGAATCGACCGAGAACAGCGAGCGAAAGGCATCAACTGAGTACGTTGAGCGAAGCGATGTCGGGGTTTCCCTCACTGTGAAGCTGACTCGCGGTACTGGGACTCGCGACCAGGACTAGATCATTGCCAAAGTGAAAGCGAAAACGCTCGAAGAGGCCCGCGAGGACATGGAGACGCTTCGGGGGTACATCCACGACCTCGCCGAAGACGCCCGCCAGATCCAACCGGGGGAAGACGACGAGTAGCGGGTAGGTGAGGTCTATTTCGCCTCTGTAAGAGCGGAGGCGATCATCAGTGAGCAACTCAGAAGAGCAAGAACGAAATTCGGATGGACTGTCGCCAGCACAGCGACTCGAACCGCCAAACTCGCGACTCATCAACGCGGGAATCGTGACGATTCACGATATGGAAACGCTGCGAGCGTGTGTCGCGTACGAGAACGCGAATCAGCAGCGTGTTCGGATTCTTCGCCAGCTCAAGCAGCAGGCCGACGAAATCCGTTCCCAAGAGAGGTGAGCCAACCCGCAATCGTCGTTTTCAGAGCCTTCAGTAACATCATGGCTCGGTTACAGGGAGCTCCCACGAAAGGATCACTACTGAACCAACGATGAGGACAACTCCTCCGGCAGCTAGCGCAAACAGTGGGGACACATAGTCCGAGAGAACACCGCTCCCAAGTTGAAATGGAATGACGGCTAAGCCGCTGACCATCGCCATGGCGCTCAACACGGTTGCGCGTCCGAGCGTTTCGATTTGGTTGTTAACGTACTGTCCAGCGAACGACCGCGTGACGTCCGAGAGCCCTCGAGCGACGAGGAACGTCGGAAGCGCGAGTATGGGAACAAAGTACATCCCGACCAGTGCTGCACCGACGATGAATGGCAGGATGATGAACCACGTCTGGATACCGATGAACTCCTTGATCGCGCCAGTATAGTAGCTGAGTACCGCACCGACGAGACTGTACGCTGCGTAGAACCACCCCAGAAGTGATTCGACTTGTCCAGGGGAGACGCCTAAATCGACAACGACGGTCTGGAAAATCGGCTGGAGAAAGACAAACACGAGGTACGTCACAGCGGCGTAGAGGACGTAGTAATAGAGAATGAATGCCCTGAGATTCCGTTCGGAAAGCGCCTCCTTGACGATACCAACGGTTCGGCGGAAGCTCAACTCGTCCGTGTCTGTCTTTTTGTACGTTTCAGGTTCGTCTAGTGTCAGTAGTACCACGGCTCCGAACCCAGTAACTGCAGCTGCGACGAACCACGGGTACGAGAGATCGATACTCCCGAGATACCCGCCAACAATGGCTGCACCAGCACCAACCGCGAGAGCTGCAGATTCTCCTCGCCCTCGAACGTGTGCGAACTCGTCTTCCGAGAGGTCGTCTGTGAGCGTGTCGTGCAGCCACGCATCCTCACTCCCGGATCTAAAGTTGTACCCCGCAGACCAGCAGACATAGAGAACCGCCAACGCGAAAAACGACTCAGAAAGGCCAATCCCAAGGAGCGTTACAGCAATCAGCACCGTCCCGATAAGAAGACTATTCCGTCGACCAACGCGATCTCCGATGTACCCCGTCGGTATTTCACCGAGTAATGTGGTTAGATTGTATATCGCTTCGAGAATGGCGATTTGGGTGAAGTTGAGTCCCTGTGCCAGGAAGAAGAGGTACATAATCGGCCGGTAGAATTCGACCGCTTTGGCGGATTTGTAGAGATAGTATTTGATGATACTACCAGGTGCGGACGCATTCCAGAGAGACCCAGAGAGACGACCCATTATTCGAACATCGATAAGAGAGACTCAATTACGTTCCGTTATTTTGATTCTGAGGAATCGTAATAACAGGGTCCTAAGTAGCTCTCAACGTAAGATCGAATATGCGAACGAGCCTCAACGTTCCACAGGAGGTGCTCGATTCATTCGACGAGACGTGGAAGTCAGAGGGGATGGAATCACGGTCACGAGCCGTCCGTGAAGCGATGCAAGAATACATCGAGCGCCACACTCGCTTAGAAGAGATTGAAGGAGAAGCTGTCGCGGCAATAGCGTTCGACTACGAACATACACTCGTCATTGGAGAACTCCATACAATTCAGCACGAGTTCGAGGACGTCATTGGAACGACCCAACATATGCACCACGGGGACTGGTGTCTGGAGACCATTTTCTGCACCGGTCCCGCAAATCGGATTCGTGAGTTAGTGTATCAACTCCGGGATTTCGATGCTGTTGGGCGTGTGAACGTCATGTTCCTCCAGCCTGTAGCCTGAGTCTGCGGAACTGGCTCGATTCGTCGTTTGAATAGGCTGGTTTTTGAGGAGGCGATAGATTCGCAGAGAGTTTTTCACCCCCGGTAGGGGTGCGGGGTATTCGACCACCCGCGTTCGACACATGAAGACGGATTCGACCGACTATCCCAGAACAGACGTACAGACTGCGAGCGACCCCTGCCCGACGAACAGAGACGAAGTCGAGTATGTGGGGATGCGCGTCGACGACAGACCGGTCGTACTCAACCTCACCGAACACGAGCGACTCGTCCCCGACCGAAGCCTCAGTCTCGTACGACAGCACCTGTCGGGATTCGAGTGGGGCGACACTGGTAGCGGTTCGGCACAGCTCGCCTGTGGACTCCTCCTCGATTACACCGACGACGAAGCCGTTGCCTCCCAACACTACATCCAGTTCCGCGATGACGTGGTGAGCCAGCTGGAGTGCAGTGGACCAGCCAATTGCTGGCATCTCACCGGCGACGACATCGAGGCCGCACTCGCGGGTGTCACCAAGCACGAAGCACTCACGCCGGATGGTGGAACGCCAACCCCGTCACTTCCAGTAAACTGGAGTGCCGTGAATCGGTCAGAACGGACAGTCTTCCAGCGGCGAGACATCGACCACTACGTCGTCCTCGGTGAAGGGACCGAGAAGTGGCTGCTCCTACTCTGTGCCCAGGGCGACCGTGCGTATCCCGCCCCACTCGATATACGAACAGTTCCGATTGAGGAGGATCCTGCTCCCGCCGTGCGGGAACTCGTTGCCGAGAGCAACGACCTCGTCAAGCCGGAGGAGGATGCGTGATGGAGACCCTTCGCTTCTCCCGGGCCACCTACCAGCTCATCGAACGTGCCGTTGAAGCACTGGAGCGTATCGGCCACGAACTCGAGCGGTACAACGACCAGCAGGAACGTGAGAGAACCGAGAGCACAGACGTCTCGGCGGGGCGCGACGATTCATGACCAGCGTCCACCACGATGATGCGACTGGCCAGACCGGGTTTCAGTTCACACGGGCGTCGGGCGGGTGCGACTGTCCGATCCATCGCGACGGCGAACCGATTACAGCGCCGCTTGGATTGCGGTTCGCCGAGCGAGTCCAAATCGAGACGATTCCCCGGCACGTCGCCGGCGCAATCTACGAGGACCATCACTCCTACATGGACAGCGTCCCACTCACCAACCTGGTTCATCACGGTCTGAGCTACCAAGGACATCTTATGGGTGCGATTACATGGCGACACCCGCTCATCCGGTCATTGAATCACGATAAAACCCGGTACGAAGGCGACGAGATCGTCGAGGCAGCTCGCATCTGTATCGGTGTCGACTTCCCGAACCTCGCATCGGCAGCGCTTGCACGGTCGATGGATCAGTTCATTCGACGTGAAGCACGTCGACGCGGGATTCGACTCCTCCTGACGTTCGTTCGAGCGGATTACTCTGGATCAATGGTGAAAGCACTCCGAGCCAAGGGCTGGCACTGTACGGGAAAGCGGGGACAGGCCAAGCAGGGAATCGACCGACAAGCCGATTCGTGAGACGCCGAAATGGCGATTCGTGTGTGAGGTATCCAGTGGTCACGATAGCACACAAACGACAGTTGAGCAGTGGTCAGCATGACGCAGAAAGCGACTCTCGATCACTTCGCGACGAGTGCGACCGAGGAATCCAGCTCGTTCACGCGATAGGAATTCACAGAAGTCTTCATACTCCTCGTCATTGCAGATTTCCTATCAGTTGAAATCGGCGTGCTGAATATAGAGAGTGAGTTCAGCACGCGATTGCGGTTCGTTTCACGCCGTTGGTTGCGAAACAGCTGTTCAGTAGGGCCTGCGTATCTGGCGTTATTGGTGGCACAACACCAGCCGGTCACTGTTCACGACCTGATTTCCAAAATATCCAAGCCAACCACAGGGTGATTGCAATTAGTGCGGCGAGGACGAAGTAGAAGGCCATCATTTGTTGGTCCTTACCCTCGGTACTCAGAAGTACAGAACCTATGGTTACGCCGCCGAATAGGAGAAAGAAGGTTATCGACGAGATACGGAGCAATCCGGCCTGCTTTCGACGGTCAGCCGCAAGGATCTCCGCCGTACCCATACAGAGAAATGCAAACGCCAGAAGAATGAACCTTGGTTCTATCTTGATTTGTTCACTCCAACCAGTAGTGAACAAGATTCCGCCGATTAGGACTAAAATCAATAGAAGCCCGAATCCGATAGGTACTACGGACCACTTATCTCCGTTTGGCTCTCTAAACAACTCGGCTTTCACCCGTCGTAGGATGTTCATTTCCCACAATTGTGTCAGGCAGACGTATAAATGACTCTGGTATTGGACTAGTCGATAAGTTCCCTATTCTGAGCAATGCGAGTCTCTCACAGCAGGCGCCAAGTCCGTGACCGATTCGCGCTCTCTATTCAGCACGGTCCGTTTATCAGCCACAGAGAAGCACGTCAATCGATTGTATGAGAACTTCTGCTTATAGAAGAGCAGCTTCCCACGCTGGGATGTACATCCCTGGGTGCTGAATCCGGAGCAGGTACGCCGACGACACTCCTCTGACGAGTGATCAGTGGAGGGCAGTCCAGCTCCGACTTCGTTCAGATCATTAACCAACAGGAACCCCTCCTATGCTGTTTCTGTTGGTTAATTGCTTCCAATAGCCCGGTTTTATCTCTCCCTGAAGGGGTGTGGGGCGGCCAGAAGTGGCCGTTCCGGGCCCTACTCATGTCGCTCGATATCAGTTCCAGCAGTAGCACCGCACGTGAGATTGACGCTGCAAAGCAAACTGACTACATGGCGTTCCTCCATCGGGCTCCGTTCGCTCTAGACGCCTTCACACTCGGCTTCCTGCCCGGGTATCGTGAAGACTGTAGTTATCAGCAATCCCAATTTCAGGGGTTAGAGATTCCCGTCGGGATGCTCGATAACGACTTTCGAAGTCCCGACCTGACTCGATACGTCGACCGGTTTTTCGAACACGAGCCGCGAGTCGGCGCCATTGGTGACGCGTACGAACCCGACGATGTCGGTGATTACGTCGCTGCTGCTCTCGAAATCCAAGCGAGCTACCCCGATGCAGAGCTCGTCATCGTGCCCAAGTGCAGGGAGGTGATCGAGATGATTCCAGACGACATCGTGCTCGGCTACTCCCGGGGCTACGCTGATCGGTTGGCCCACGAGTTCTCCGAGCCGACCGACTGGCGTGGCCGGCGCGTCCACATCCTCGGTGGGAGCCCGCCGAAACAGCTTGACGTCATTCAGCAGTTGACCCGACCGACGCTCACGAATGACCCACCCGCAGATATCGTCGGCGTTGACTGGAACGGCCTCCATCGTGGCGCGCAGTTCGGAGAGTTCTGGACAGCGGCCGGATGGGACGACAGCGGTCGGGACGCAGACCATGTCACAGTTCGGAAGACCGTTCGTCACAGCCTTGGTCGACTCCGAGAGTTCTGGCAGGAACACGGCGTCTGGCCAGATTCGATACCGCAAGATGCCGGTCTGGATGTAGGGTACGAGGGGCCATCACCGAGTGATCTCGACGGTGCTGCCTGTACTGGATGCGGAGCGAATGTCTGGAGAACCCCTCGTGGTCCCTTGTTGCCGAGTATGATACGGGAGATGTCTGTGGATACTGCAGCTACGACTGCTACTTCTCGCATCGGCAAAGAAACAATCTCGAGGAAATAGCCGGCGAGCAGAGCGTCTACTTCCCACCGGCGTGACTCGGAGATTGTTTTTCGAGCCCTGAGAGGGCGAAGGCTCCATCGAGAGTCTTCGTCCAGAGGTGAATCAAGTGAGTCAGCGACAGCATGCGAACGATGTCTCGGTCGATGGGATTCCAATCGATATTTCGAACACACAGTCCGGGGAAATCGAGCCAGGTGATGTTCCTGCGGAGATCGAATCCATCACTCGCGGACTGGCGAGTGAACAACCGCCGACGAATCCACTCGTCGTTCTCAAAGCGGCTCGGTGGTGGTACATCCACGGCAAAGGTGGGTCCGATCCCGCGTTCCGGTGGGCCATCGAGTGGGCGCGACACCTCGCGACCGACGTACCGAGCGACGTCGAGCGGTTCGACGCGTATCTCGAATATCTCGTTACAGTCGGGTTCGCGGACGAACCATACGAACTCCGGTAACTCTCAAGGGGAGTTGTTTTTCGCGCCCTGAAGGGTGCGGCGCGTTCCGAATTGACGCGGTTGCGGTGAACCCGGTTCAGTGAAATTATGGCTACGACCAGTGACTCGTCAGTCTCCTTCGACGAGACCGACACGCGATCCGACGAGATGAACAGCACTATCAAACAGTGGGTCGACGACCTCGTCGCCGGCGTCGACGACGCGCAGGCCAGCGAGGAGTTCCAGGAGTGGCTCGATGTCCAGAGTCGTTTCCACGACTATTCCTACCGGAACACGCTCCTGATCAAGCGCCAGTGCCCCGAGGCGACCCGCGTCGCTGGCTATCGGACATGGCAAGAAGACTTTGACCGGCACGTCCAGGAGGGAGAAAGCGCGATCTGGATCTGGGCACCGATCATCACAACGCAGTGCCCGGAGTGCGAGAACTCACCGAGCTATCACGAGAACAGTGACTGTGACTACGACCAGACGCCACCCGAAGAGTGGTCGAAGGGACTCGTTGGGTTCAGACCCGCGCCGGTGTTCGACATCTCCCAGACGGACGGTGAGCCGCTTCCGGAACTCGATACGGAAGCGACCGGGGACGCCGGCAATCTCGTCAGCCGGCTAACCGACGCCGCGGATGAACTCGGCGTGACGGTGCGGATCATTCCGGCCGACGAGTGGACCCACGGTGAGGCGAAGGGCACCTGCAAGCAGCTGAGTCTCGTCGATATGCAGCCGCGTGTCGAGGTTCGGGATCGAGAGAACGACGCCGATCTCGCCCGGACGCTGGTTCACGAGTACGCGCACGCCCTGCTCCATTTCGATGTCGACGACGACACCGAACGGTCGAAACGCGAAGTCGAGGCCGAAGCCGTCGCGTACGTCGTCGGGCGGTACTGTGGGCTCGACACCAGCGGCTCGGCGTTCTACTTGGCTGCCTGGGAGTCGGACGATCCCGAGATTGTTCGCGAGCGGCTCGGGCGGATCAGTCGAATATCGACAGAGATCATTACGTTGCTTGAAGATTGAACCGACGCTGAACCAGAGTCTACTTAACCAACGCAGCTTTGCTCCTGGCGTCTGTGTTGGTTAACACAACGGTGACCCATGTCCAATTACCCACCAAAGCCGCCTCAGAACGTACCAAGCGGTATCGCTGAGAAACTTACCGACCAGTCACCAGATGTACTTCGAGACATCGCTCGATACGCTGATGAACTCGCCGAGCATCGAGAGCGTGAGGCGCAACTCCCAGAACAGGACGAACAGGATGAAGACGTCGAAGTGGAAGCAGACCGCCCGGATGACGTCTTCTCAAAGGTGACGATTACGGTCAAAGAGATCAACAACCATCGCTACTACTACTAGTGGCGGGTGGGTGAGAAGATCAAGTCGAAGTACAAAGGGCTAGTTGGGTCAGATAGTTAGTCGGCAAAATTGCTTGGGAGTGTAATCAAAGCTGGTTCTCGAGTGCCGCACTATTCGTAGTCGTCTGGGAGTACATCATTGACACTGTCGACCGGGGCGTAATAGCCACGTTCGGTAGTCCATGTGTGCAACCATTCGTTAGCGAGGGTAAGCAAAAGGTCACCTCTCACAACACCCCGAACGAGTAATCCAATCGAACCAGTTACGTCGACGTCCTTGTCTTTCGCTACCCGACGACCAGCAGCATCATCAGTTACGAGCGTCCATCCGTTCTCCCACGCTAAGAGAAAGGCTTCAAACTCACCACGGTCAAGGCGATCTCTTTCAGACTCAAATCGGTCTGCCACTGTCGAATCGACAGCAGGAATCTGAAACTTTCCAGCATCAAGTGCCGTCTGTGCTGGTTCGAGAAATGCGTGTCCTGTGTCTATGCCCTGAGCGATTTCATCTCGCACTGCAGGAACAGTATATATTTGGTCAAATTCTGTAGTTAGCCAGTCGATTGAGTCAGAGCTCGCGAAATTGCTGAGTACAGTTGCATCAAAAACAAGCGCTACCGAGTCTTCCTCACTCATTCAAGATTCAAGGCTGTCGTGACCTCGTCGTCAAGTTCGTCTTGAGAGCGAGGACCGTACCGACGGTCCACACCGGCATCCTTCAGGATAGATTCCATCTCCCAGCGAGAGACACCGGCGTGCTCGGCAGCTTTTCCAAGGGAGATCTCCCCGAGAATAAACAACCCAATAGCCTCTGCAAGGTCGTTGTTACCCCCTCCGCCGGAATCAACTCGGGTTCCCATAGTCACCTAAAATTGAGTGCTACTGCCTCTTGAATCTACCCGACAATCAAAGAGATACCGTCTGGCGAAAGACGAGAAGAGGCTGTTAAGATATCAAAGATAGAATAATTATCTATGCTGTCTTAGAGTTTCTTTCACGGTGGGGTCTAGCAAAAGGGACACGAACGAAGTAGATGCTTCTGATGATTACTGAAATGAGTTGAGAGCCCTCTATTGTCGTGTACAAGGTATAATTTCGGGAGTGGTTTTTTCGCGGTGCCAAATTCAGTTTCAGCAATTTCTAAGAAGTCTAAGACAGTATAATTATCTATGCTCGTTAAACTAACTCGTTACTACCCATTGTCTGACGAACTATTAAGACGTCTAAGATTGCATAACCAGCAAGTAAGATATGACAACGAAGATTGCGTGTACGAATCAGAAAGGTGGTGTTGGGAAGACAACCACAGCGATCAACGTCGCTGGTGCATTGTCAGAGCGCGGTCACGATGTACTCTTCATCGATCTTGACCCACAAGGACACGCAACCGAAGGGTTGGGACTTGGGCAAGCGTACGAATCCGAACCTCCGCATTTAGGTACCGTCCTTGTCGAGATCGGCGAACAAGAACGCGTCAACGACCTCATATACGAACATGAGGAGATGGACGTCCTCGCAGCGAACATCGATATGTTCACACTCGAAACCGATCTCACGGGGGCGATGCGGTCGCGCGAGCGCCTTGAGATGGTCCTCGACGAATTAGAATACGAATACGACTTCGTGGTTGTCGACTGTCCGCCCTCGCTCGGCCATCTCACCGACAACGCACTCCTCGCATGTGGGAATCTCCTCGTGCCAGCACTCGCCGAAGGGACGAGTATCCGAGCCTTAGAAATCCTCTATGACCAAATCGACTCGCTTGAACAGGGGTATGAGACGACCATTCGAGAGGTAGGCCTTGTTGCAAACCGCGTCGAGACAGACGGCGAAGCTGAGGAGATGATGGAGTGGTTCGAGGCAACGCTTGGAGATCAGATGCCAATCTGGGAGATTCGAAAGCGTGTCGCACTCAAGCGTGCCTGGAACGAGGGTGTCTCGATTTTCACGCACAGCGAGGAGTGCGACATGGAAGCCGTCTACTTGGACATTGCAAGGTATCTGGAGGATCTCGAATGAGCGACCGAAACGAACGGTCTAGTCGGCTTCGACGTCGGTTCGATGATGATCTAGACGACGATGAATCTGAGACAGAACAAGAGAAGACAGTGGCAGAGTCTAAGACAGAACCGTCAGATAAGCCGTCTAAGAAATCTAAGACAGATATGCAGTCTGAGACAGCACAACCAGATGAGCTCTCTGTGAAAGATCGACCGAGCGTGCTGATGTATCTCCCCGAGGACATCAGACAGGAGCTCGACATCCGGTTTGACGAACTCAATGCCAAGTACAAACGTGAACACGGCGAAGCGTTAGAGAAAAATCGCGATTACTACCCTGCTGTGATTAGAGCCGGGTTAGAAGGGAAAGATCTCGAAGGCGTCTTAGACATCTAATCTCTCTAAGAGATGATCTGAGCAGTTCTACTGAAGTCTTCAGCATGAAGAAACTGTATGGACTTCTCCAAAAATTGTCAGAAGCGGCGTGCTGAACTTAGAGGTTGAATCTCTTACGGAGGTCTCGTTAATTCCGTCTCATTGGCGCTGAACTGGCTGCTAAGTGGGTATGCGAGAAGATTAGGTCAGATGTCGAATCCGTTTCGCCTGAGTGCCTCTGCCAGCTCCCCGTCAGGGTCAGCCACAAACTCAACCAACGATGACTCAGGCCTTGTTGTCGTATATAGTTCAGAGTCAATATTGTCGGGGATTTCGTTCGCGTACGTCTTGTCTACAACTGCAACTGATATTTTTGGCCTCGTGTTCGCGTCTTTTGACTCACTCATTAACTGATGGTACAGAGAAGGGATGTTTGGCTTTTGCCATCGAGTGTGAAATTCCAATTTGCCCATAGTGAGTGCCGAATCGATGACCGATTCGCCCCCTGAGTTCAGCACGACCACAAAAACCTATCACCAGTATAGGCATTCTACTGATCGATTCTCTCCAAAGTCCCGACTGTATTTGGAACCTCTTTTTCTGCCAACTTAGAGAAGTAGTTTAGATAGCAAAGAGAGATATGGTAGGTATGACGTCTAAGACAGTTAAGAGACAAGTGAATCTCCAGTCGCCTCTTTGGCCGGAAAGAAAACAGAATCAAAAAGGGGTTATTTACTGACGATGCTAATTAGCTTCTGGCGCATCCGAGAGTCAATCGGAATCTGTGAACAGCGGCCGTCCAGGCCAACCGACTGTAGTAGGAGACTTGCTTCGTCAAGCAGTGACAGTTGGAGATACGTCCCCTCTCGATACCCATCACTCGTCCGTGTCATATCGATGATCGTCAGTGTCTCGTATTCACGGAGTTGGTCAGTGATGCGCTTCTGTCCAAGCACCTTCATACCGATCGCTTCAGCAAACATACGATACACCTGATACATTTCCGCTGCTTTGAATTGTGACTGGTTTGTGAACTCATCCATCGCAGCAAGTGCAGCAATCGCAATCTTGGCCTGTGTCGGACAGCCACGAATCAAATCCTGAATACGGGTCACTTCAGCATCGTCGTTGGCGGTTCGAACATGTTCCCCTCGAACTTGCCCAGCGTCATCATCACGAGCGACTTCGCCAGCAAGTCGAAAGAGGTCGAGTGCACGGCGTGCGTCCCCGTGTTCTTGGGCAGAAAAGGCCGAGCAGAGTGGGATAACATCGTCTGAGAGAACGCCTGATCGGTATGCGTCGCGACGTCGTTCGAGAATGTCTCCGAGTTGGTTGGCGTCGTACGCAGGGAACACAATCTCATCCGGCGCAAAGGAGCTCTCAACTCGAGTGTCTAGGCGATCACCATACTTGAGGTCGTTACTGATACCAACAACCGTGATGCTGGCCTCGACATCGTTCTCTTCTCCTGCTCGGGACAGTTGCATCAGGAGTTTGCTGTCCTCAGCTTCTTCAGGAGGAACATTTCTCGCGTCGTCAGGTGGTGCAAGACGATCGATCTCGTCAAGGACAACAATGACTGCGTCGTAGAGTTCGTCGATGATTGTCCACAGTCGGTCGTAGTACGCCCCAGTCGCAATACCGGAGTGTGGAATCGTGACACCGGTCTTCTCAGAACGGTTCAGACCCTTCGCGAGATGAATGACTGTTTGGACCTCTGAGCGACGTTGTGCGCAGTCAATGATTGCGCGACCAATACGAACATCGTTGTTCATCCCTCGTTCTTCGACCTCGCGACTGACGTATCGAGTCACGAGTGTTTTCCCCGATCCGGATTTCCCAAGAAGAAGTGTTCCCTTACCCGACCCACCAGAAATTGTCGGCTTCAATCGACGGGCGACAGTCTCGATTTGACTGTTTCGCCCGACAATCTTGTCCTGGTCTGGGATGTGGTCGATACGAAGGAGATCCTCGTTGGCGAAAATTGGATCCTCCTCATCAAGGACAGATAGGGGGTCGTCCCGAGAACCGGAGCGAGAGTGAGCGACAGCGCCATGCTCGGTGGCGTAATCGCCAAGCGTTCTTGTCTGCTCCGTGCTTGAGGGCATACACCGCATTTCAGATGAATTTGCCTTAGTTCTTTTCCCTACCACATCTTCAAAGGTAGAATTCGATTAGAGAGTTGATTCTATCCCAAGATTTCCATCGTGTCTGTCTCTTAGAGAGTCAGAATTGAAAGTGAATTAGTCAACACCATGTTTCAGATGAATTAGTGGGTAAGTACAGTACTCGATGTCCCACACCGTATTTCAGATGAATTCGCGTGATAGTGTGACTTGTTTGCGAGATATAGAACACACCCACACCGTATTTCAGATGAATTTAGCCGGTTACAGAAAAGAATTCGAACGGGCCCGAGATGTTGGTCTGTCTTATGAAACCCGGTGAAACAGCAGCAAGAGACGTTGTGAGTGGGAAATCATCTGAAATGTGGTGTCCGAGTTAGTGGCCGATTGGAACCGCACGGAATATTCACGGCGGTGTCTACTCATCAGCCAAATTCTCGGTTAGTATATAAAGATGGCTGAGATCACCAGTTCTTCTCTGTGGAAATTCGCTGTATTGGTTGAAATTAGGACTTTTAGCTACTCATTACTACTACTACTTTACCTATACAGTTAATTATATAATAACGCGGGTAGTGCCTCGTTCTCCACGAGAATCATAGCATCGGTTATTCATACAAGAGACGCCCAATTGCCGTCAAATTGGCTTTCTTCGCCCCGTACCTACAAGCCTTCACGAGTCAGTCCTCCACTTCCCGTGGAGCCGAATTCATTTGAAATCCGGGGAGGGGGTGTCGAAGTTTCTTGATAGGCGTCGTCCGAAAAGATGACAAGGTTAACTCTCACTTATATTCTTAGGTGGTGCTCCGTTGATTACTGGCTGCAACGCATTCCGGTACTTCTCAAGTTCGTTATCTCGTTCCTGGATCTCCTCCGGCTGGTAGTTCTCACGTAAGGGATACTCGTCCGAGAAAATGTTCTCATCCGGAGTAAACATCGCCATCTTAACTTGTGGGGACGTATTGACGTCTGGTAAAGACCGAAGGTTCCTGAGTGTCTTGAGCCCGTTGGTTTTTATGCTATGACCTATCTCAACGGCTCCTGTCAGACACCACTATTTCCCGAGTTCTAGGTCAAAAGGGAAGGCCAATTTAGGAACACGCAACACTATAACTTATGGAAAACTTTATCATGGTATCTACATATCCATAGCTGCAAACCACCTAAGCGGAGTGGTTTGTTTGTAGGGTTCTAGAAAGAAAGCGTGGTTTTCGAGCGGTACAGTCGGTTTCGTGAGGGGGCTCGGGAAATGGTTGTGTCTCTCTGCACGATATCAACCGATAGAATTAACCAACGAGACAGTCAAGGACTTAACCAACAACGAGCATGCGCGATGTACCTGACGACATCGAAGACCGGCTTGAGGAACTGACTCCCCGGCAACTGGACCAGGTCTCACGACTAGCTGAGCGACTGGCCGAGGATCAACGACGTGAACAAAGGATAGAGGAGAAAGAAGAACGAGACGATGAGGTACGGACGGATATTCGGGGAGACAATCTTCCGGACGGCGTCCCAGGTAAAGCGACGTTGACGAAGAAGAAAATCAACAGCAATGAGTACTGGTACTGGCAGTGGCGGGACGGAGAGAAGATCCGCTCACAATATAAGGGACCTGTTGACAGCAGCTGATGGGTCACTGTCAGAGATTCTACGAATCGTTCGGTACAGGAGAGCCACGAATCGAACGCCACTGGTTCGGGAAACATTTCTTCAGTAGTGTAGTGACGACGGCCACACATCCATACGCTTTTGAGTCTCCTGAGTGACTTTCCCCCTCATGACTTCTCCAGAGGATAGAACAGATAGTGAGCATGATGTCGGATTTGACGAGCAGGCATTGTATGTCGTTGTTCGGAAAGCTGTTGAAGATGGAATTCTTGGAGCAACCGGGAAGCTCGTGCAAATCGGGGTTTCAGTTTTAATCGTCTGGTTCGGGATGCTGAGTGCTTTCTCAGAACAATCGATTATCGCATCCGTGAGTTGGGTTGTGGTGGCTATTCTCGGACTCTATCTCATTGCCACAGCCTTAGAAATCATCCCCTCTGTTCGAGACTGGTTTTAGGAAATCGCTCAATTCGCACGTCCCCACTGAACGGCTGTTTCACATCCATCTACTGCAGAAATAAGTGTTGAACTACTCGTCGAGGAGTCGACTAGCGGTCTCACCGCGCTCTGAAGCGTCGATGTGCGAGTACGCTTCCTTCGTCACCGAAAGACTGGAGTGCCGAAGGATATCGGACGCTAGTCCTCGATCTTCCCGGAACAACGCATCCCCGAGGCCGCGACGAGCACCATGCAGCTTCGGTTTCTCACCGTCGACGTCGACGCTAGCGTCCTCAGCAATCCGCGCGAGAACCCGACGAGCACCGTGAGTCGTAATCGCTGGCGGAGCAATCTCTAACTCGTGGAGAACCTCGTCGACGTCGGCGTCACCGAGGAGTGCGTCCGCGTCGTCGCGAGCGTCGCGGACCGCCGCGTACTTCGACGGCCCGTGTCCGGTCGGGAACACCGGCCACTCGTCGGTCGGAGGGTTCTGCACGCGCTTCCACTGCCGTATCGCCTCACGCGCCTGTTCGAGCACGGAGACGTCCTCCCACGACTGGGACTTTCCCCAGACACGGAACGTCCACGAGTCCGTATCGACGCGTTTCCAGGTGAGTCCCTGTCGGCCCGAGCGGTCGTCGCCGCTCACGCGGAAGACTTCCGCTCCTCGGACGCCCGTGTACGCGAGGACGTGGATGAACGTACGGTCTTGGACGGCCTGTGTAGCGTCGAGACCGTCCGCTTCGATTGCTTCGTACGCGCGGTCGTTCGTGTACTCGACGAGTTGCTGGCGAACGTCGGGCGTCCAGAACTGCTGGGTGCGGTCTTCGTCGTCGCGGGGCAAGGGCTCGCGAGCGCGATCTGTGAGCGCCGGATTCTGTGAGAGGACGCCGTCGCGGACACAGTAGCCGATAAAGCCGCTGACGACGTTATAGTACATCTGTGCCGTCGATGCTGCGATTCCATCTGCCTCGACGCGCTGGTTGAGTCGGTCGGCATATCGGCGAAGGATCTGCTCGCCATCGTTCTCGAAGGAGTCGAAGGAATTGAAGTCGCGACCTCGAAGCCAGACGGTGAACTGGTTGAGGACGGTTTCGGCGGTCTGGCGGTACTGATCGGAGTCACCGTTGGATCGTAGGTAGCGGTCAACAGCTTGGGAGAGCTCGGAGTCATCGTCGGTCATGTGATCCTCCGTGATGCTGGAGTGGCGTTTCGAGGGTCGTAGCCCCTGGATTCTGTGGTTGGCATCGGATGGGATGAGGGTACAGCGTCGACCCCCTTAGTTCTACGTTCGTGTACTCATCTACACGTACGTGGACCCTCCTTCATCATTCGTTGCTACAGAGAACGCCTATACCTGCCGAATATAGTATTTTTACGTCTTGAATCTAACCCGTAAATCCTATGATGATATACTAATATACGGACCGTGAAGTTGCAGAGTTTCGGAGGATGGATTATTTTTGCGCGTTGCTGGAGATTTTCATGGTTCGGACAGCCACTACGATGTCGCATCAACTACCTTTCTCGGTGAAACGCCACCGAATGCGCGCAAACAGCCGCAAAATTTGATCTCTCGCAGAGGGTTGCCACTCACAACAGGCAGTCCGTGCTGGCGTAGAGCGCTAGTCAGGCGGGATTAGTGCCGAGGAGACTAATCGACGCATTCTCCGGCGGTCAATACCGGTACATACTCCATCTGTTCACCGACAGCGGCTTTTAGTAGGAAGTCCGTGACGATGCCGGTATACGACATTGTGCACGTCTGGCGCGGGAACTACTGGTCGGAAGCACCCGGTGTCAGAGAGACGCAGCACGGGCGTCTCCGTCGGTCGTACCGACCGACCGGTCCGGTTGATAGCGCAGTCGGTCGCGTCCATCATGCCGAGACGGTCGCCCACTCGCCGGCGGTCACGCTCCTCCGCCAACTCCAGCAGTTCGTCCCCAGATTGCGAACGGGCGGCGTGGTCGACCCGGTAGCCGACCCCATTCGGGAGGACGCGGTCGATCGAGTCTATCGGAGGTACAACCGAACCGGGAAGGGAGTCGACGATGATCCGTGGGACTACCGGTCCTGACCGTCGCACCGCTCCGTCCGTTGTTACCACCTTTCGTTCTCACATTCGGAGGTTCTCGAAGGAACTCACCCTGCTCCGACAACGGTTCCATGTCATAAACGCCGTCTCGTAGCGTCGTGTTGAGTAACGTGCGGCGAAATGTCGTATTCATCCTTTCGGCGATGGCGGAGACGTAGACGGCGTCGATCGATTCTCGACGTGCGGTGGATCCGCCACGTGGACTGCCGTTGAAAACCACCGCTTCGATCGCTCCGACGTAGCCCGATACTCCTCTCCTACCGACTCCACCGAGCAAGCCGAGTATCCGCCGACGAGAAACGGGTCTGTCAACCATCACGTACCTCTCGAAACGTACGTCGTCCCCGTGAGAGCCTCATCGGTAGTACTCGGGTGGAAGAGAACAAAACTCCAGGCGGAGTTCCGGAGGGCGTACTATTATTCGGCGAGTAGAGACGTCGAACGAGGCGCTCGTTCCGCGTTCGTTTTGTGCTCAGAAGCGGTAGCACGAACGATGCGCGACCGAGTTTCCCGTCGGGGCGTCACACGCGCTCTCGTGGTTGCCACCGCACTCGCGTTCGCCGCCCGACCGGTCGCAGCTCACCAGTTCGCGACCCGGTTCGACGCTCCCGTACCGCTGGAACTACTCTACGCGGGTGCGGGGTTCACCGTCGTCTTGACCGCAGTTCTCGTCGCGCGACTCGATTCAACGCCGAACCGGACCGCGACTGTGGGCGTGATTCCGCGCCGCTTTCTCGTCGCCCTCCGGATGCTCGGTCGCGTCGGGTTCCTTCTCGTCTTCCTCGCCGTGCTGGTACATGGAGTGCTCGGACCGCGCGCTCCGGGCGAGAACGTCGCGACGCTCGCCACGTGGGCGGTCTGGCTGAAGGGCGTCGCCCTCGTCGCGATACTCGTCGGCAGTCCGTGGCTGACCCTCTCACCGTGGCGAACGGTCTACCACGCCCTCTGCCGGTTGGAAGGCGAAGCGATACGGTTCCGGCGGTATCCGGAGCGATTCGGAGACTGGCCCGCGCTGCTCGGATTCGTTCTCCTCGTCGGCGTCGCCGAGAACCTCACTCGGATCCCGCAACTCCCCGAAGTGACCGCTGTCGTCGTCGCGTCGTACGGTCTCGTGATGCTTCTCGGAGCGCTCGCGTTCGGCCCCGCGTGGTTCGACCACGCCGACCCGCTGGACGTGTTCTATCGGCTCTTGGGGAGAGTTGCTCCGCTCCGCGTCCAAGACGCAGACGACGGAACCGCCGAACTCGTCGTCCGGTATCCGTGGCAGGGCTGTGCCCGTTCGCTCGAGTCGCGAACTTCGGCCGCATTCGTCGTCGCGATGGTCTACACGGTCACCTTCGACGGGTTCGCCGAGTCGCCGACGTATCGCGACCTCTACTTCGGCGCGCAGGAGGTGCTCGGCGTCGGTGGCACGGTGAGTATCCTCCTGTACTGTCTCGGACTGCTCGGGTTCGTGGGTTGTTTTGCGGGCGTAACAGCGATTGTCAGCCGATTGCTTCGAGAGGGATTCGCGCGCGCTGGTACGAGTCGTTCGTCGCGAGCAGAGTCCGACGGCGGGTCCGTCCCCCCGACATCGGTCGTTCTGGCACCAACGCTCCTTCCCATCGCGGCGGGATACGAGTTCGCGCACAACTTCAGCTACGTCCTGACGTACGCGGGGCGACTTCCGCGCGTCGCCGGTCTCGAATCGGTCGACCCGCTGTGGTGGCTCTCGCTCCCGCTGTTCTGGGGGATTCAGGTGTTTCTCATCGTCGCGGGTCACGTCGTCGCCGTCGTCGCGGCCGACGCCGTTACCCAACGTCTCGCGCCCACGGAGCGATGGGCGTTGATCGCCCACGCGCCGCTGGTCGTTCTTATGGTCGGTTACACTGTCCTCTCATTGTGGGTCGTCTCGCTCCCCGTCGCGGTCTGAGCCGCCCGCTTCCGAGAGCGACACCAGAGCACTCACGTCGTATCGGGTGCGAGCTCAGTTCGAATGAGAGCGACGACGCTCCTGGCGGTCCTCGGTATTGTCCTGGTTCTCGGAACCATCGTCGCCCTCGGATTCACCGGTGGACTCGGCAGTGACGGTCTGGAGGCGACGTGGACGAGCGACACCGGTCGGGACATCTCCTCGAATCACCACGCCGTCGCAGTCGGCGACGAGCGAGTGTACGCGCCCATCAGCGGCGCGGATCGAACTGGAAACTGCGCGCTCGTCGCCGCGAATGCAACCGACGGGTCGACAGTGTGGCAGTACACGCTACCCGCGGCGAACTGCACGATTCACTCCGTCGCCGACCCGACGGTCGCGGACCTCGACGGCGACGGGCGACTCGAAGTGCTCGCGGCGACGACCGAACGGGAGGTCGCAGTCTTCGACGCGGAGTCCGGCGACGTTCGGACGCGACTCGGCCTCTCGAACTACGGCTACACGAAACCTCTCGTCGCCGACCTCGCCCCCTCGCCCGGGCGCGAAATCGTCGCCGTCGACGTGACCGGAACCGCGTTCGTCTTCGCGTCGAACGGCTCCGAACTGTGGACCGCAGACCTCGACGGTTACGTCTGGGCACAGCCGACGGTGGCCGACTTCGATGGCGACGGCGAACCCGAACTGCTCGTCGGCAAGCGGACGGGTGAGACAGTTCTCTTTGCCGGAGATGGCTCCGTCGAGTGGAACGAGACGGTGACGACGAACGGGTCGGTGACGTGGGGGACGTACGGACAGGCCGACGACGACCCGGCCCTCGAAGCGGTGTTCGCGACCGTCGACGGCGACGTGGTCGCCGTGGACGGGCACTCCGGTTCGGTCGAGTGGCGAGCGAACGTCGGCGAGTTCGCCGCCGTACACGCGTTCGGTGACGGCGACGGAGACGGCGACGCCGAAGCGTACGTGACCGCGAAGGACGGGACGATCCACGCGCTCGACGCCGCGACCGGACGGACCGAGTGGTCGACCGAAATCGTCGTCGATCGGGTCCAGATGATGCCCCCGCCGACCCTCGGGGACCTCGACGGCGACGGCTCGCCCGAACTCTTCGCGGCCGGGAACGACGGCAGCGTGACCGTGCTGGACCCCGCGAACGGCGACGTGTTGTCGACGTACAGTCGCAACGTTCCGATATTCACCCACGCAACGCTCGCGGACGTCGACGACGACGGCGCTCAGGAGGCGTTCGTCATCTACGCCGACGGACGCGTCGTGCGACTGGAGTACGAAGGCAGGTCGTGAGACAAGAGGCTCAATACCATGCACCACTCAGAACTGACTATGCGGCGTCGAACGTTCCTCGCCGGACTCGGGACCGCGGCATCTGTCTCGACCGCGGGTTGTGTCGGTTCGCTCGGCGGCGGGAACGAGAATACGGTTCTACGGAAACCGGACCGTGGCGGCACGACGAGCGCCGATTTGCCGTATCCGGCATGGGGCGAACGAATCCCCGACGTGACGGTCCCGGCACCACTCCAAGACGCATCAGTGTCGCTCCGATACGTCGAGACGTCATTCTTCACGACGTTCTTCTACACGACGTGCCGAACCGTCTGCCCAACGCTCATCAGCACGCTCAGGCAGGTACAGGCGCATAGCGTCCAGAACGAGTACACCGATGAGGTCGGCTTCTATCCCATCGACTTCGACCCCGCACGGGACACCGTCGACGTGCTCGAGTCGTACACCGATCAGATGAACATCGACACGGACGCCGGAAACTGGGCCTTCCTTCGACCCGAGGACGAGGCCGCGGCGAAAGACGTCGTCACGGACGAGTTCGGCATCGTCTACGAGCAGGTCGAGTCGGAGTACAGCGAGTACGAGTTCGTCCACACGACCATCATCACCCTCGCGAACGCCGATGGGTACGTTGAGCGAACCTATCGTCTCGGTGGAGGCGGCTTCGATCAGATACGACTGATAGAAGACCTTCGGACCGTACGGAACGGAGGCGGGATACTGTGAACACGATCGCTGTCGCGCACGCCGCAGTCGTCGACACATCGCTTCCCATCGTCCTCGGCGTCGGCACAGTCGGGGGGCTGTCTCTCCTCGTTATGGGTGTCTTTGCGTACAGGCGCCGCCCGACCGTCTCGTACCTGCTTCTGACCCTCGCCATCGCCGCTCTCGTCGGACGAGTTGGCGTCGGTGGCCTCGCGTTCGGCGGTCTGATAGACGGGTCGATCCACCACTTGGTCGAACACGGCCTCGATGTCGTGACGCTGCTGGCGGTCATCGGCGCGATATACCTCGCGCGACGGAACCACGGAAATCGAAATACATGAACACGAGAGAACGCGTGGCAACGGCGGTTCGAGAGAATCCCGGCATTCACTTCAACGAACTCCGGAGGCGCCTGGAACTCGCCAACGGCCAAGTACAGTACCACGTCCGCAAACTGAAGCGGGCGGGAGAGATCGACGAGGAGTCGTACTTCGGACGAACGCACTACTACGCTCCCGATTTCGACCCCGAGACGAGGAAGACCGTTGCCATGCTTCGGCGGGAGACGGCACGGGATATTTTGTCCGTTCTCCTCGAGAACGGTCCGAGTCGACCGACCGAACTCATCGAGTCCCTCGGTATCGCGCGAAGCTCCCTCGAATACCACCTCAACCGTCTGATCGACTGCGAACTCGTCGAGAAGCACCGCGGCATCGGTAACCACGTGACGGTCGCCGTCGACGACCGATCGACCGCGGTCGAACTGCTCGAACTCGTTCGGCCGTCGTTCCCCGACCGGATGGTCGACCGGTTCACGCGACTGTTCGACGGTGTGTTGTACGAGCACGGAAACGACGAGGACGAGTCGTAATCGGGCTCCCGTTTCAGTTCCGGAGAACGCACCAGAATCAGTTTGAACGCGCGGTACCGAACGCGAGTATAAGACGACGTCAGATGCTCCTCGGGGTCGGGACGGTCGCGCTCAGATCGTTGACCGGATGCACGGGGAGTGTCTCGAACATGTTCGAGATGTCACCCGGCAACACACCTCCTCTCGTCGAGAACCGTCTGAGTGCGGTGTACGTCCCTACCCACGTGGAAAGGATGAACATGGTCGGGACAGGCACACTCGGTGAGATAAGGGTCGGGCTGATGTACTCGTACCCACACCGATTTTGGACGATAGAGAAAGAGAACGGCGAGTACGTCACGAACCAAGTGAAGATTCGACAGGAGGATTCGGTGCATCTGATGGCGATCCCGTGGGACGGTGAGACCGGGACGGTTCTCCCGAACACCGGACTCTCCGTCGAGATAACGCGCGACGGCGAGTTGGTGAGCGAGGAGGTCATCTACCCGATGCTCTCTCAGCGGATGGGATTCCATTACGGCGCGAACTTCTCGCTCGACGGTGACGGCACGTACGATGTCACGGCCAGCGCCGGCGGGGTCAGTATCCCGCGGTACGGTTCGTTTGAAGGGATGTTCGGTTCGGCCGCCGAGACCACCGTCACGTTCGAGTTCTCCGAACGCGAACTAAACGACATTCCATATCAGCTATTGCGAGACAAGCAGGGCCAGCGCGGAGCGGTGAAGCCGATGGAGATGGAGATGATACCGACCGGATATGCCCCCGACTCGCTTCCGGGCACACCGCTCGGACGGGGAACCAGCGGGGACGCCGTATTCCTCGGAAGTGTCGTCGAAGCCGAGCGGTTCGGTTCCGGTCCGTACCTCGCTCTCTCCGCCCGCACACCACACAACGGCCTCGTTATCCCCGGAATAGCGCTATCAGCGTCCATCGACGGTTCCGATCCCGTCGAACTCTCTCCGGCGCTCGACCCCGAACTCAATTTCCACTACGGCGCAACCGTCGACGACCTCTCTGCTGATAGCGCGGTAGAGGGAACCGTCGACGTCCCGCCGCAAGTCGCTCGGCACGAGGGGTACGAGACGGCGTTCTTGGTGATGCCCACGTTTGGCCTTGAGTAGCGATATGTCGCTCTCTCCTGACCGCTGTCAAAAAGAGTCCGGAGGTTTACGTCGATTCGTTCGTGTCTCCGATCACTTCGATGAGTCTCTGCACGAGGTCCTGATCGGATACCGTGTTGCCGTACACGCGTACCTTGCCGACCCCCCCGTACCCGTGCTCTCCGGATTCGTCCCGTTCCCAGTAGAGCCATACTGTATCTTCGTCACCTTCGAGTCCCATATCGGCGACGGGGAATTCTAGGGAGAGCGATTCTTCGCTCTCTTGGTTTCCGTGTCCGCTACTGGTTTCGACCGTCTCACCGTCGTTGAGAGGACGAGCTCCGTTCCCATCGTCGAGTGTGGTCCACGACCCGAATCGGTATCGGACGGCTCTCTTGACTGGGTCGAACATTTCCATCTCACCGTCCGAGTTTACGAATTGGGTAGGGTGGACGACGACCTCAACGGATTCGTGCTCGTCTAAATCGATGAAGTTCTCTTCGTTTCCAGGTTGGACATCGATATCAAGTTCAGTAGGAAAATGCGCTGCGGCGGTCCCGCTGAGTAACGGAAGTGCTCCGGCTGTGATTGCGATTGCACCTGTACCCTGAATGAGCCGTCGTCGAGTGAGGTCGAGGGATTTCGTTCCGTTTTGTGTCTTGCTGTCTTCTCGCATTTGCATGAGCACAAAAGGTCTTGTAGAGTCTGTTTCTTATGGTGTATCTCTCGTATTTGGTTTTATATCGCATTGTTATTCAAAGTTATCACTTTATATTGGTATTTATTCTACAGCATATATGGACTCGGAACTCGGATCGGTATTTGTAGTACTCCGTATGTTTTCATAATTGGCCTTTGAAGACCTATTCACCGGCGAAATTGACTCTCTTGAGTCATAGTTGTTATAGTCATAATAAAATATTTCTCAGTATAGCTGTAGGCTCACCTCGAATACTAATAGTCAATAACCAATGTAGTACGCCAAACCGAGTGAGTGTGAGAAACGAGCATACAAGTATATTCCAAGGCAAAGACGAGTTCGCGCATGGCGTTTCATGGGAGGTACCGAGACATAACGGGTAGGTTCTAGCTGCTCAATCGACAGGTAGTGGATGGATGCAGTTAGATGACATCGTCGGGGGCGTGAGTATCGGCCATCCGTTTGGCCTCGGTGGCGTACTGGTCTTCTAGGTCAGAGTCGTCGACTGAGCCGAGATTGCCGGGACCGACGTCAACGGCTGCGGTCGTGTCGCGCACATCGCTGAAGCTGGTGAGCGCCCGTTCCTTGCGGAAATACCGCTCACCGTCGGTTGTGGCATAGGTGAGGATAATGAGGTTCTGCTCGTCGTCGGAGTACGTCCGCTCGACCAACCAGACGCGAATGTTGTCAGGGTCGTCTTCCATACCAGCACGTTTGCAAGCCATGCAGAAGTGCGTGGTGGAGGAGACTGCCCCCGTACTAGCGCTAGGCGGTCGGTGACGATGTATTCAAAGAGGTGAGAGACTCTCTCGGTACAGTCTTGGCGACAAGTTGACCCCTCCACGACGTCATCTCACGTGTAGTCGGACGATGTCGGAGAGGACGCATTGATGGTCCGTGGATTTCTAAAAGTGCTTCTTAAAGATTTCAGCCTCTACTTTCAAATTTTTTCTACAATCTAGCTGTTGAGAGCCTTCTCAGTACCATTTATTCTCTCACGGACGGTTGCTGTTGGTTTGATTAGGAAGCCTATCTCGGTATATCTTCTGAATGGTGTACTGCCCGCTCTACTTAACGGTAGGCGTCAGTAATCCACTACTCTCTATTCCTTTCACCACTGTCATCGTGAGTCAACCGTTAGGACCGTCTGGCGATTGCGGACTAAATTTCGCAAGGTAAAACTCCACTGAGCCCAGAATAGCTGGTAATGAAGCTACCCTGGAGGGGAGAAACAGAGACTGGTCTTCGTGGCGGGTCACGATGCTACAGACGAACACGCATACTTTCTGTCCTTCTATCGTTGATCTTCGTTCTTACGCAGGCCTCAGTCGTGTCTGCCCACGGCGGCTCGAGCGTCGGGGGTCTCTCTCAGTCGGACGGAATCCTCATTGCCGTTAGTGGCGCCGTGCTCCTCGGTGGCGGAGTCTTACTTAAACGAACGAGCCGTATTACCCCGACGACTGCGCTTTATACTGTGTTTCTGGGACTCGCGCTTACTGCCTTCGGAGCGATTCTCTTCGAGAGTTTCTCACCAGATCCCACTTACTCTGCGGCTTCGATTCCGTTCCCGCGGGCGTGGTACACACCGATTTCCTTAGTAGGTGGAATTCTGATAATGGTTGGGAGCCTTGTCGCTGGACGGCTCCGATGGCCGGATAGGCCTCGTTACACGTTCCTCGGCATTTTGTTGGGAGCATGGATCTCGTATCCCGGTATCGTTCCCGACGTAGGAAGCAGCTCTCATCCGCTAGGATATCTTCTGGTATTAGGTACGCCAGTTCTCGTCGGATATATCGTCTGGAAAGATGCGTCGACTGTGCTTGCAGCGGTTCTCCGCGATCCGGTCGCTCGCCGATTTGGCATCGGCGTCGGCTTCCTTGTTGGACTCTTCTTCATGTCTGTGAGTGGCTATCTATCGTTCTTCTGGGAGGAAGGAGCGCCTCACGAGATGATTGTTACTGTCCTACCAGTGACCTATCAACTTGTGACGTGGCCTATGCTTGAGGTTTGGCTTCCGCAGATACCGCTTCTCTTCGCAATCTCTCCTGGTCATCTTATCGTTGTAGGATTACTGAGCGCTCTTACTGGACTGAACGCGGCAGTGGTTGCTAGTCACTGGCGCGCTGAGGAACGAGCGGGTACAACGGAGGGTACAGCAGGAACAGCAGCCATCGTGGGTTCGTGTACGTGTGGATGCTGCGGTCCGTTAGTTGCGAAGGTCGCAATCTTAGTAGCCGGGCCCTCGGTGGCTGCACCACTCTATTGGATTTTCGTAGATTCTGCGTCACCCTTGAGTTCACTATTTATCGTCCTCAGCATTGCCCTTTTCACCGGAAGTCTCGTCTATTCGGTAGCGTCTGCACGTCGTCGCGGCCAGTCAACATCTATCGTTCCAGCGGATTGAATCCGCCGATTTATATTTTCCCCCAACGACAGCTGAATTTAGAACCCTATGATGGGGTCTTCTATCTTATTGTATCCTACTTTTTGCACCGCGAAAGTGTATCTATCTCATCACGATGGTCCAGTTGACCGTATGGATATGGGTCGGTGCGCTCATCGTCGGGGTCTTTGCGGCTCACTGGGGAGCTGAACGCTTTGCAAAACCTTTGAAGAAGCTTCGTCGACAGTGGGGTCTTACGGCGGTGGCTGGCGGTGCGTTCGTCGGACTTGCAGCAGCTAGTCCTGAGATCGGTATCAACGTCGTGAGTGCACTTCGCGGCGTCTCGGACATCGGTCTCGGAGTCATGTTCGGCTCGAATATTGTCGCAATCCCATTGATGGTGACTACTGCATATATCGCCTCTCGAACGAACTCGCTCGGTGATCGCGATAGTAGCGAACGTTCACAGTCGAACTCAGAGGCCCAAGAACAGTCCCAGCAGCCAAAGACAGCTGAGCATGAACGACATCGTCAGGAACACCTTCTTCGCGTTGAGCGAACTGCAGTTTCCGTGTTGGCACTCCCATATCTAGGAATATTAGGATTAGTTGCCGTTCTCACGCTTCCTGCTCTATGGCGAGGTTTCCAACCTATTGATGCGGGGATAATAGCGGTTGCCTACCTCGCCTTCCTCGGACAAGCCGTCCTTCGGGGACGAGAAGAAAGTGAGTCCGTGAATTGGGAGACACGAGAGATAGCGACCGCGGCTGCTGGACTAGCCGTATTAGCGGTCGGGACGTACTTGACAGTCCGTTCGACCGAAAATATCGTCTCTGCGCTCGGCATCTCGAGACTCGTCGGTGGGCTATTCATTACTGCACTGATGACGGCGTCGCCGGAGTTATTCGCCACGTGGAGTATTGTCCAAAGCGGACAGGTAACGGCTGGAACCACCAGCGTACTTGGTGACCACGCTGTCACCATGAGCGTCGCGTTCGTTCCGCTTGCACTTATGACTGTTCCAGTCGAGAATTTCCAACTCTATCTGGTGAACTTATTGTTCGTTGTAGCCATGCCTGTGGCCTACGCTGGGCTTATCCACTTCGGTTCTGACGAACACGGATTCAAGCGGTGGGAGGTAGCTACACTAGACCTCTTATATGTACTTTATGTCGCTATCGTTGCATTCTGGGTACTTAACATCATCTAACTCACAGTTCAAGCGTGAGTCGTAGCCGCTTGCTGACCTAGCTGCGATCTCGATTGAGGGTTACGGTTCTGTACAGTACTACCTCGTCATGGGGGCTTCAACTGGATTAACCCCAGTTACGATTTTAGCGTCCATCCCCTGCTCATCCCGTTTGTGTTCTTTGAAGGCCGTCGCCATCTGGTTTTGTCCGGCGTTCCCACCACAGACGAGTGTGAGAGTTTCATGCTCTCACGTTGCAGGCGTAGCGACAAGAAGGCGAGAGATCAATCGCTTCGTACCTTGTGAGTAAGTGAAATCGGCGACGGTGACTCTGGGAGGAGCCACCTCGGAACCACCCGTGTGAGAACCACCATCCCGGTGAGTTCAACAAGCGTCTGAGTCATGACAACAGCGGGGGCCAACCCGTAGCCCGCTGGGAGTGCGAGCGCTAACGGAAGGACGACCAGGGAGTTCCGGGTGACAAACGTGAATACGAGCGCGGGACTCTCCTTGACGTCCATCCGGAATAGCCCCGCCGCCAGCCGTCCGAGTACGGGCATAACGACGATAAATGCGACATACACAGGAACGACAACCGCAATCTGACCGATTAAGTCTTGAACCTGTGGGAGTTGAGAGGCGATGACAACGAACAGGGTCACGCCCATCATGGGGACGGGTAGCCACCCCATCGTCTCTTGCCAAGTCGCTCCTCTCTGCGACCGTTCTGCCCACGCTTCCGTGAGCCACGCGAGCGTTAACGGGAGTGCGATGATTATCAGAAATGCCTCGATAAACGGCCCGGGTTCAATGGCCTCGGCTACATCCGCTCCCCTGAAGAGCCAGAGATACAGCGGAAGCAATAGCAGTTGTACGAGCATTAGAGCCGGCGTCGCCGCAGTAATCTGCTCCGAGTTACCGCCTGCGAGCTCGGTGAAGGTAATAACGTAGTCGATACAGGGTGCCAGAAGAACCATGAACGCGCCTACAAGGATGGCTGGTTCTGAGGGGAGAACCGAGTGAGTCCCCAGACGACGACAGGAACGACGAGGAAGTTTATCCCGAGAGCCGCCGCCATGAATTGACCGTTCGTAAACGCGCGACGAAGCCGGATGAACGGAATTTCGAGAAAGGTGACGTACAGGAGAACCGCCAATACGGGGTCAATGAATTGTTCGATGAGTGGAGCAGAATCTGGACGGTTTATTCCGACTCCAATTGCCAACGTGACTGCAACCGCGTAAACAGCGACCTGATGCCGTTGGATCCAATTGTTCAAATCCATTTATGTACTGTTTCGGAACCAGGAGAGAAACCCTTGTTACCATGTATTCCGGTGTATTGAGCAAACCGCCATTCTATCACCGTCAGAAGGCCGGTGAGGGGAGACCGTGTCCCAGCTACGACGGCGGATCCGATCAAGAATCAACCTATTCGACTCTTGTTCTTGCTCTAACTCATCGATACGCCGTTCAAGCTCACGACGGCGGGTTCCTTGTTATTGGGAATCTGCGATCGGTCTTTATTCGGTAGGCTCTAAGAGAGACGTATGGAGCGCCGACAGTATCTGAAGGCGACTAGTATCACTGCCACGGGTGGTCTGATGACCCTCGCAGGATGCAGCAGTTCTGGCACACAGAGCGATAACGGCGACTCAACGAGCGAGTCGCAACACACAACCGATAGCTCCGGTGAGGCGACCGGGGACTCAAATACGGTGCTGATGGTCACCGAAGGAAGTCAGTATTACTTCGACCCCATCGGATTGTTCGTCGAAACGGGTGATACCGTCACGTTCAAGATTCGGAGTGGGAACCACTCCGCAACGGCGTACCAGAAAGGGAACGGTCCCGCTTCGGTGACCCGCATTCCGGACGGAGCACAAGCCTTTGATAGCGGAACTCTGAGCGAACGGGGGGCGACTTTCCAGTACACGTTCGAGACAACCGGGACGTTCGATTACTACTGTCTCCCACACAAAACTCTGGGTATGGTCGGCCGAATAGTCGTCGGTAAACCAGGTGGTCCAGCTGAGGGAAGCATGCCGCCAGACGGAAAGGTGCCGAAAAGCGAAACAATCGTCGATAACGGTCGGATTTCCTCCAGCGACTTTAGTAGGTAACCGCTTTCTAGCATCGATATCCAAACACTCAATATGCGCTAAACGGGTAAAATATTATGGATCGAAAGCGGTTGCTTCGGCTCTTCTTCGCCTTCGTTCTCGGGGTTTCGAGTCTCGGTCTCGTGTACGGATACGCTGCGGGAGCGACGAACGATACGTTCGAGAACCATCTCTCGAATCAGGGAATCGACGATCCCGACGAGAAAATCGTTCCGCCTCGTGACAACATCACCGTCATCGCGACCGATTCGAACTCGTGGCGGGGTGAGGCGAGCGGCGGTCCTCGCGCCCGAGCGGAACTCGTCGGATTCAATCCGAACGGGAGCGTCCTCTACTACAACGATTCGCACACTCGCTACTGGGACGTCGACCCGGTCGCCGGGACGGAATCGACCGTTGAGTACATGTTCGCGGATCATCTTGACCCGTCGGCGTGTCCGAGTAGTGCGGATCTTTCCCAGCGCCGGGTTAACGAGAGCACGTGGACAGAGTACGAACGCGCCCGATCGACGGACGCTTGCACGCGGAACGGCTACGAGCGGGTCAATCTGACGACCGGCGAGGTGACCCGAATCTGGAGCGAGACCACACCCGGGAAGGAGGCGACACGCTATCACGACGCCGACCGACTCAACGACACACACCTCGTCGTCGCAGATATCTACCTCGACCGAGTGTTCGTCGTGAACACGACATCCAACCAAACTGAGTGGGTATGGAACGCCAGTTCCTCGTTCTCTCGGGAAACTGGCGGACCGTTCCCCGAAGATTGGACCCACATCAACGACGTTGAGGTCCTTGACGACGGTCGATTCATGGTAAGTGCCCGAAACCAAGACAGAGTCGTTTTCATCAACCAAAGTGGTCTTAACCGCGAGTGGACGCTCGGCGAAGAGGATAACTACAACATCCTCTACGAGCAGCACAACCCCGATTATATTCCGTCCGAACGCGGCGGGCCATCCGTACTCGTCGCGGATTCCGAAAACAACCGCGTCGTCGAGTACCAACGAACGAACGAGAGCTGGCGACAGTCGTGGGTTTGGAGGGATGCGCGGATGCAGTGGCCTCGTGACGCTGACCGGCTTCCGAACGGTCACACGCTCGTCACGGACTCAAACGGAAATCGCGTATTCGAGGTGGACAAGTCGGGAGAAGTCGTTTGGAGCGTCAACATCGCGTTCCCCTACGAGGCGGAACGACTCGGAACTGGGGACGAAAGTAGCGACGGTCCGAGTGCAGCGCGTGCGAATCTCGATTCCAACACCGGTGATCTCAGCGACCGATTCGTGATCGCTATCAAACAGTATATCCCCGGGAAGTATCTGAACGGCCTCATGTACATCACTCCCGTCTGGATGGGAATCTTGGAGGTACTCGAAGTGGCGATGATACTCGGGACCGGTCTACTGTGGGTTGGAACCGAGTTCGTCTGGTGGAGGCAGGATAGATGAGATTGAGTAGTAAGAACCGAGTGTGAGGTGGGACCGCTCCTCTCTGAAAGCGATTCAACGCCGATGTGAGGAAGCCTATCGTTCCGTCCTTATCGCAGCGATGAGTCAGTGGTATCTGTCCAGTCTGTAACGTAAGAGTGTACGTCAAATTTCCGCTCAGTGAGAGTCCCCCGTCTATCCCGTTCATTGGAGTTTTTTGCTACTCACTATGCTCTCTGTCGTACTGGTGCCGATTACGTGCTTCTCGTAGCGCGTTCGTATCCACTTTCTATACATCGTCTGACTGACGGGTGATGTCACTGTAAATCCACCCGAGAATCCGAAAGGAGATGCAGATGGAAATCGGATAACGTATCCCGGCGGACGTTCATCATCGAACAAGAAGTGGAGTCACAGTGCCGTCAGAAACCAACTTAGCGTTACAGGATGTCCCCGATGCGCTGGATGACCCCGCCTGTCAGGCGATCCTTTGGAGACAAGCGATCCCATGACCGCCAACGAACTCGTCAATAGATGCGGAATTCTCCAATCGACGCTGTATCGGTCATTAGACGTCTTCGGCTTGGCCGCGCTTCTCAGAGAGCGGGACAAGACTAACCCTAGCGGCGGTCGAACCACCTACTGCAAACGCACTTTCGACGATGTCACGATTTCGGTAGAAGAGACTGGTGTATTCTCCGTAACTGTCGAATACGGTTCCCAGACCACCGACGAACGAATCGCAGACATCTGGTTGATGATAGAAGACGAACTATGAACGAAATCGTGACCGCCATCGTCCTTGTGCGGTCGGGAATTTTGCTCCTCGCCAGTGGAATTACCTATATCGCGTTTAACGCGTACCGTCGAACTGGAGAGCGCACTCTGCGTGCGCTTGGGCTCGGCTTTGGCGTGATAACCGTCGGCACGCTTACCACGAGTAGTGCCAATCAATTCTTCTCGGCCCCCCTCGAAATCGGGATACTCGTGAACAGCATTTTTGTCGCTGTTGGCTTCGCAATTATCACGTATTCGCTGTACACTCAACGATGAAATCGATAACAGACCTGCCTCTCGGTCGAATTCGTCGCGGAACAGGACTAATCACTGTCGGCTGTGTGCTCTTGGCGACGACGTTGCTCGTCAGCGCGACACTCGCTCCTGCGATCGGAGCCGGCTCCGATGGGGAACGAACCCCAGAAACGCTCGTCGGCTCGCAGGGTGGTGGACCAGGGTGGCACAAGTTCGGGAGCGTCTACCATCTCAACGGAACGAACGTCACGTGGCGCGAATCGAGCGCAGACAGCTACTTCGATGTAACGAAGACTGAGAACGGCACTGTCCTCGCGGGGTTCATGGATTCCGGCTATCAAAAGTGCGGCCCGTACGACGCACCGTGTACTCGCACCGGGTTCCGTGTCATCGACCCAAGTCCCGAACCGCGCGTCGTGTCAGAGTACAGTTTCCCAGTACGGTCGAGTTCGAACAGCGAAGTTCACGACGTCGAACGACTCGAATCGGGAGAATATCTACTGACGGATATGGAGTACGAGCGCATCTTCACCGTTAAGGATGGCGAGGTGACGTGGCAGTGGAACGCGAGTGAATTCTACGACGCGCCTACCGACCCAACGACGACTGACTGGCTTCATATCAACGACGTCGACGTCATCGGAGAAGGTCGGTATCTCGTGTCCGTCCGCAACGCAAATCAGCTACTTGTCGTTCAACGCGGCGAGGGCGTCACTAACGTCATCAACAAGGACACAGACGATTCGAACGACGGAAGCTGTCGGAAATCGGATCAACTCGCGGATTACGACGGCGACGGTGAGGTTCGCTGCGGTGACCCGACTGTTCTCGATCACCAGCACAATCCGCAGTGGCTCGGAGACGGAGCGGTACTCGTCGCCGACAGCGACAACGACCGCGTGGTCGAACTCCACCGCACCGAGAACGGTGCGTGGGAACCGGCGTGGACGCTTTCAGGTGCCGGCGGTATTCCGTTTAATTGGCCCCGGGACGCCGACCGACTCCCGAACGGAAACACGCTGATCACGGATACGTTGAACCGGCGTCTCGTCGAGGTGAACGAATCGGGTGAGATCGTCTGGAGCGTCGAGACAGACCGAATTCCGTACGAGGCTGATCGGCTTCCGGTTGGCGAATCGGTCGGTGGCCCTCGATACGATTCGAACGGGACCACGATCGAAGACCCGTCCGGTGACGTCCCCGTTCTTTCGCTTATGCTCGTGGGTCTCCGGGCAGTTGTCCCGTCGACACCGTTCTGGTTCCGAGAGCTACAACTCGGTCTGACCATCCTATCGGCGACCCTCGTCATTGTCGGAGAAATCGACCGATATCGCGACTAGCTGTCCCCATTATCGTATTGTACCGTAATCCGGTTTCACTTATCGGTCGTTCGGAGATTCCCTGAGTTTCACAGAATTTGTATCCGCTCGCTGTGAGACAACGCACGAATGTCTCCGTTTCGAACGGTTGGTGTACGTTGGACATCGATTGGTGTCCGAGACGAGAAGAGGCGACGAACAGGTCCAATACGTCCCGAACAGGACGATGTTTAGTATAACAATGAAATCCTATTTGCGAGTAGTCCCGTCAGACTCATCAGTTTCTCGGTGGAGGTTATCTGAAGGTGAGATATCGACGTAGCCGATACCGCGTTTGAGGTACGTCACCGTCGGTTCGCCTCGGTCCAAACAGACGATAGTGGGATTTCCGATTGTTCCGTCGTACGTGATGGATCGTCTACGTCGACGACAGTGGTGTGTACTCCGGCCACGGAATCGTCGATTCCTCTAATTCGATCGGTTGTGACGGCACGATGGGAAGTCCACATCACAAGTTCGGTATCGACTGTGCGACCGTTTCGTTCTATCCGCTTGAGGATGCCGTCGGTCAGGAAACCTTCCTATTGCGTTCGTTTTCATCCCTAGTGCCCGTGGCTCGTGCGGGCCGTCGACTCGACCTCGGCATCAGCCGCCCCGAGGAGTTCGACAGTCGCGTGATCCACACCGGCCTCGGTGAGCTGTTCGTGTGCCTGTTGGCGGATCGTCTGCTGGTCTTCGAGCGTTTCGACGTCGTCTCCGAGACGAACGGTCGCGACGGTCAGCTGGCTGCACACCTGCCAGACGTGGAGGTCATCGACCCGTTCGATGCCGTCGATGGACAGCAGTTCATCCCGAAGTCGGTTCGTGTCGAGCGGACTGCGCTGTAGCAGTATCGAGGTGCTCTCCCACAGCACCTTTCCGGCGGACCAGAGCACCAACACGGCGATGAGTACCGCCGCAATTGGATCTGCGATGGGCACCTTGAAGACCGCGATCGCAGCCGTTGAAACGATCACCGCGATTGACCCGCCTGCATCACCGAGCAAGTGGTAGAACGCTCCTCGTTCGTTGAGACTCATCTCACCGCCCTGTAACACGTAAACGGACCCGAGGTTAACGAGTAACCCCCCGGTCGCGATAATCAGTGTCATCGTCGGGTCGATGCTCACTGGATCGAGGAACCGCTGGTACGACTCCCAGAGAATATAGCCGATCATCGGAACGAGCAGTATACCGTTCAAAAACGCGGCGGCGGGTTCGAGGCGGTGTAATCCGTACGACCACGTCTGTCCGCCACCGTACCGCTCTGCGGTGTAACTTGCGCTAAACGCCATCGCGTACGCGAGCATGTCGAACAGCATGTGTATCGCGTCGCTTATCAGCGCTACCGACCCGAACAGGATCCCTCCAGCTAACTCAACGACGAATCCCAAGAAGTTGATGGCTGCGACGATTGCGAGCGTTCTCGTACTCCCTCCCGAGGCGGATTCGAGAGCGTTCATCTCGTCGTGGTCGTGTCCAGACATGGGGATCAGTCCTGTTTCGTGCCGTCTGCTCCGCTTTGATCGTTTGTCTTCGATGTTGACGCCTCTGTCGCCTCCGACGAAGCACTATCAGTCGTCTGTGACGGCTCTGGACGCGGTTGATCCGTATTCGACGCTTGACGTTCGCTCTCTTCTACCTCGTCCTGTTCGTCCTCTTCCGCCTCGTTCCGCTCGGACCAATCTTGTGCGTCAGTTCCGACGATTTTCAGCGGCCGAATCCAGACGTACCACACGACGAAGATCGTCGTCCCATACCCGACAATCCACACGATGTCCGCCGCTAGGGGGAGGTTCGCCTCTTCGAGTACGGCCACCCCGAGTCCGGGCCCGATCAGGCCGATTGTGATGACGACGAGAAACGACAGTCGAGACGACAGTCCGAACGGATACCGACGAGATTCGTCGTCGGATTCGCGCGTACTGTCTGATGTCACTTGGTCCCCCATCGTCTATCGTTGAGGCGTCTCGGCTAATTGCTCGTCGGTGTTCTCCGGCCGGATGCGAGAGAGGCGCATGGCGTTCCCGGTCACGCCGACGGTCATCCCCGCATCGCCCGCGAGGACGGCCAGCCAGATGGGGACGAGACCGAACGGAACGCCGATAGCGAGCGCCGCCTTGACTCCGAGACTCGCCCAGATGTTCTGGCGGATGACGCTGTTCGCGTCGTTCGCGAGCTCGTACAGGTACGGTAGCTTCGAGAGGTCGTCCGCCATGAGCGCGATGTCGGCGGTTTCGAGCGCGGTATCAGTACCGGCAGCGCCCATCGCGACGCCGACGGTGGCCGTCGCGAGCGCGGGTGCGTCGTTGATTCCGTCGCCGACCATCGCGACGCCGTCGTACTCCTCGACGAACTCGTCTATCGCCGACACCTTCTCGTCCGGAAGCAGTTCGGCGCGGAACTCGTCGACACCGACTTGTTTGGCGATTGCCTGTGCGGTTCGCTCGTTGTCCCCTGTGAGCATCACGGTGTGCTTGACGCCGAGGTCCTTCAATCGAGCGATAGTCCGTTTCGCCTGCGGTCGGATTTCGTCCGCGACGGCGATGATACCCTCTAGCTCGTCCTCCGTTCCGACGAGGATGACGGTCTTCCCCTCGGATTGGAGTTTCGGGACGGCGTCTTCGAGTAGGTCGAGGCAGTTGTGACGGTCGCAGAGTTGACGGGCGGTCTGGGTGACCACACCGCCGTCGGTCGTCGCATGGACGTGCGAGAGATCGAACCCGAGTTCCTCGAAGAGACCGGGCTTCCCGGCGAAGTGTGGCTTTCCGTCGAGCGTCGCACGGACGCCCTTTCCGGTGATGCTCTCGAACTCGTCTATCTCACGTCCTTCGACGCCAGCGTCGGTCGCTTCTGCGACGATGGCTTCGCCGATAGGGTGTTCGCTCCGCTGTTCGAGGCCGCGCGCGCAGTTCAGTACGTCTTCCTCGCTGTTCCCGTTCAGGGGGACGACGTCTGTCACAGCGAGTTCACCCTTGGTGAGCGTGCCCGTTTTGTCGAAGGCGACGACGTCGACAGCGCCCATCGCTTCGAGATGGTTTCCGCCCTTGATGAGGACGCCGTTCTTCGCGGCACTCGTGATACCCGAAACGACGGAGACAGGTGTGGAGATGACGAACGCACACGGACATGCGAGAACCAAGAGCGTGAGACCGTAGACGACTGCAGTCGACCACGACGTGCCGAGAACGTACGGACTGCCGAGTGTGACGAGGATGGCGATTCCGACGACGACAGGTGTGTAGTACGCCGAGAACCGTTCGACGAACTGTTCACGTTCGGTCTTGTTGGACTGGGCGTCCTCGACCATCTCGACGATTCGCGAGAGCGTGTTGTCGCTCGCTTCGGAGGTGACCTGAATCTCGAGGTAGCCCTCCTCGTTGATAGTCCCGGCGTACACCTCGTCCCCGGTCGTCTTGTCGACGGGGACGCTCTCGCCGGTGATGGGCGCTTGATTGACCGCGCTCTCCCCGTCGGTGACTTCGCCGTCCATCGGTATCTTCTCACCGGGTTTGACCACCACGACGTCGCCGACAACGACGTCGTCGACGGGGACGGTCACCTCCTCGCCGTCACGTTTGACGGTCGCCTCGTCGGGCGAGAGATCCATCAACTCCTGCAGCGAGTTGCGGGCGCGGTCCATCGAATAGCGTTCGAGCAGTTCGGCGACGCTGAAGAGGAACGCGAGGGTCGCAGCCTCGAAGTACAGCGCTTCGCCGAACGCGAGACTGGCGACCAGTGCGCCGACGATAGCGACGGACATCAGGAAGTCGATGTCGAGGTTCAGGTTTCGGGCCGAGTAGTACCCGTTTCGGAGTATCTCTTGGCCACCGACTGCGATAGCCACCAAGAAGAGGACGTCGGCGACGAACAATTCCCGACTGACGACGGTCGCCACTTCGGCGTTCTGTCCGACGAGGAAGAACTCGAACAGCAATCCGAGCGCGACGAAGCCACCACTGATCCAGGTCTTAATCGCGCGGGTGCTCGTCCAGATGCTCTCTTCGGAGTCCTCGCTTCTGGAACCTGAGCGTCTCCCCGTCGTCGTGTCAGTCACCTCGTAGCCAGCACTCTCAATGGCGGCGACGATGTCCGACTCGCTGGTAGCGGACTCGTCGTATGTGATGGTCACCTTCCCCGTGGTAGGTTGAGTAGCGTACGTCGAGACGCCGTCGACGCGGTCGAGGGCGTTTTCGATCTTTCCCGCGCAGGAGGGGCAGTCCATCTCCGGCACGGTGAACTTCGCTGTGATTTCCCCGTCGTCTTCCACGCGGTAACCCGCCTTTTCTATGCGGTCGCTGATTGACGCTGGTGTCGTCTGCTCGGGGTCGTAGGAGACGGTGAGCGTCCCGGTCGTAACCGCCGGGTCGACGCCGTTGATTCCGTCGAGTTTGCGGACGCTGTTTTCGACCTTTCCCGCGCAGGAGGGGCAGTCCATCTCCGGCACAGAGAACTGCGCGACATCTCCTCGATCCATCGATTCTGACGTCGGCTCCGTCGGTCCGTGATCGTGGGTGTGGTCGTGATCGTGCGACTGTGAGTCCTCTGGCTCGTTTGGCTCACGATGCGGAGAGGTCATTACCAGAAACGAAGAACTCCGGAGTTATTAATCCAACTGCTACTAGTTCAGGTATAGGTACGTAAGATTAATAATATATTGCCGAAGAGTTACTAACACGTTCCTTCAATCGAATTGTCTGAGGCCGAGAATAGGAGGGACTTAGAGAGAGGAGAAACATCGTAGGTGCATGGAAGAGATTGCCCGAACGCTGAACGGGAAGACCGTATTCGGTTCGGTTTTCGCGGCCAGTATCGTCATCGGCGCGGTGTTCGGCTTAGTCCTCGGAACGAGTACGAAGATACAGCAGATCTCAATTTTCGACTGGATCACGTTTCATCCGACTCCTACCGGAATGGCTCTCTACGGGGCGACGGCCGCTGCCGTCTTGGTCGGTGCGGTCTTGGGCATCGTATTCTTTCTCTCCCGTTTCGACGAAGATGCGATCTGACAGCTGGTTTTTCGACAACCAGGGATGTCTGACGTGAGACGGATGATCGAATAGAATTATCAGTACTGCTTCCGAGTAGGAGCGCATGTGCATCTATTGCAACGACAAAGAAGAATCGTCGGAAGACGAGGCGACTCGAGCAAGTACGAACGAGGCGACGTCCGCAGACGAAGCGTTGAATCGAACTACTGGAGGAGTACTCTCCCGAATAAAGGCCTTTGTTGTCACGTGCGTCCAACACTGAGCATCGTACGTGCCGACTACTGGACAGAGTTTCACTGAGTTACCGAACTGACGGTACATCTCGCTGGAGGCATGTCGAGAAATGCGGTCTCGTACCCGTCGTGACGGGCGAGTTGCGGAGGGGTCACCGTCTCGATCACGACCGAATCGCCGGCTTGTAACTCCTCGACGGGAGCACGATAGTAGCATCCGATCTCGGGATCGATAGTTGCTCGAAGTTTCCGCTTTAGGATCGTCGTCTGTTTTCGGTTCACGGACCCCGTGAGTGCCATTCGAGGAAGCATGACACGATCGTACGGTGTTCGCGGGGAGACGAGTAGCGTAGGCTGGCCGTTCTTGCTGAATCGAGAGTCTCCGTCTATCAGACTGATGAGAAAAGACACGTCGTCTGAAGACACTTCTCCGATCGACTGTCCTGGAAGTTCTTCTTTCGGGGGAACGCGAGATGATGGAACGGATTTCATATCCATCAACTCAACCGTCCCTTTCGTACCCGCTTTCTCCCCCAACCGCCGAATCGGGAGGTTGTAGGTTTCGCTCGTGTCGAACGTAAAATCCAATGTTACCGATTGAGATTTCGTGAATCGCCCATCAAGTGCGCCTGTTCGATCTGTTTGAAGTGGCCCCGATCTGATTGTGGCTCGGTAGTCCCCCTCTCCGTTTAGTGCGACGTTGTCGCCGTAGTGAAAGCCCATATTAGGGGAGATCATAGGCCATAGATTGGTGTTCGTTACTTTACCGTCGCTATCTTCGATCGTCACAGAGAGATCAATCGGGAGGATCGTATCGCTCTTTGCATCCCAAACGCTTGCCATCAGGTGAAGCGAGTCATCAGACTGAACGACCACTTTCTCCTTCCTTGTACCTGTGAGATTCCAGAATCGGTGCGGATATGAGTACACGAGGGCGACTCCCAACCCGTTTTTGGTGACTGTACCGTACATGCCCATCCCCTCCACGATGGCCGGATAGTACACCGCATTGGGTCTATTCTTGACCTGAGGTGGGTCCCGCCACGCTGACTGCGTCTCGAACCCGAGACGGCTGAGGCACCCCGTTAATCCGATGCAGCTCGCCAGTCCGGTCCCTCGTTTGAGAAACGACCTCCGTCTCATATCGGTTACGTGTCTCTGCGTAAGGGAGAAGTTTCTGGTGTGGATACCGAAGCGGAACATCGCTGTAGACGACGCGGAAGCCGAGTTCTCGTGCCCTGCTACTGGGTTGCAAAAGTGCTCCGAATGCTGAACCAGAACGATTTCAAAGACGCACTGAGTAGTTCCGTGTACCGGTCACCGATCAAAATGTCACAGATACAAACAACCGTTCCAGAGGGTGAAACGCCCGCAGGCACGTGTGAGTACTGCGGACATCCGTTCCCGACCATCGACCGTCTTGTGCTTCACAGAGGTAGAGAACATAGCCAGCGGCTTGACGACATCGACAAGGAGAAGTTCAAGTCCGCATTTACGGAAGAAGAAGACGCTCTCCGCAGTCTGCGTTTGAGAGCGCTCGCAATACTGGTCATCTTGTACTTTGGGTTGTTGAATATCTATGCCGTCTTCGCCTGAATCGACCTCCAGTGAATCGGTCAATCTAAACGAACAATCGGAACGCCGGCCAGCTCGAGATCAACTGAAAGCGATCCTCTCGCTGCCCCGATTCAGGGTCGCTGTACAGTGCCTACTCTGGATAGCTGCATTGGTCCTATTTGCGGATACTGTGATCGCGGGGAACGGAATGACCCTCTCGAAGCAACCCAGAGACACACTCGCAGTTCCTCGATGGCTCTATCTCGCCACTGGGGGCGCCACTATCGGTGCGTCGGCTCTCCTCGCGAGTTTTGTGACCGATCGAGCGTTTATCCGTTATCTTCACAACTGGTCGAAGACCCTCCCAACGATTGAGAGTTGGTGGCAACCAGTAGTCTGGATCGCACGTGGTCTCGGCGTCACCACCCTCGCTCTCACAGTATATCTCGGATACGTAGGTCCCCAACTTCCGACCTCAAGTCTCGCCATCTTGGTCACGTTCGCTGGAGTTCGTGCTGGCCTGCCCATCTTCACGTATCTTGTCGGAAATATTTGGCCAGTACTCAATCCGTGGCGGACCGTCGCATCCGTCCTCCCATCTGGATGGCTCGAATATCCAGGCTCGCTCAAGCGATGGCCGGCGGTTGTAGGGCTGTTGGGTCTCGTCTGGGTCGAAGTTATCTTTCCCGTCAGTACTGTCCCGGCAGTGCTCGCGACCGCAATTGTACTATACACGGCAGTCACGCTCGCCGGTGCGCTCGTGTTCGGCCCCGAACCGTGGTTCGGAAACGTTGACCCCCTCTCCGTACTCTTCCGATTTTACGGTGCCGTCTCTCCTCTCACACGACACACAGGAACCGTAGAGATGAAGCTCCCTGGAGGGGATCTCCAACACTCGGACGTCGTTGCTGATACCTCTGACATCGCATTCATCATCGCACTCGTTTGGGAACTGACGTACAGCGGGTTCATCACGACGAGTGCTGGATCAACGACGATCAGGACCATCGTCGAACTCAACTTCCCTGGGTTCGTGAGTGCGGAGGTTCGTGCAGTCGCCGTATACACACTCTTGCTCCTCGCTGGATATCTCGTCTTTTTCGCCGCATACTGGTACGCTGGTCGCGTCTCACGGCGCCGTACCGGCACCTACATCACTGCTCGAACGATCAGGTATCAGTTCGCGTCCCCACTCTTAGCGATCGCGGCAGGGTATCATCTGGCTCACTACGCAGGGCTGTTCGTCTCTCTAAGTCCTGCGCTGGTACTCGCTCTCACATCACCGCTCTCTCCACCGTCGAATCCGCTGGTCCTCTCGCCACCGGGCTGGTTTGACGGATTCAACATCGCGTCTATCCTCGTCGGACATCTACTCGCCGTCTGGACGGCTCACACTCTCGGATACGACCTCTTCTCCAGCCGACTCGCTGCGGTTCGAAGCCAGTATCCGTTCGTTGCTGTCATGATCGGTTACACGGTCGTCAGCCTCTGGATTATCTCCCTTCCCGGTGCGATTCCCCCGTATCTATCCTGAGCACAACTAGAATACATCTCACCGGAGAATTTGTGGGTGTGATCGAGAGCTTTAATTTCGGCTCAGTTCCGCCGCTAGAGCGTCAGCGTCATCGTTTTCATATCGACAAACGCAGTTTCGTACCCCTCGTGGCGAGAGGTTTGGGGTGGCGAATCGATAGTTATTGTGAACTCGTCACCAGACTGCACGTCCGAGACGACCGCGCCGTAGTGATAGCGCAGTTTGGGATCGATCGTCGACTGTAAGATTCCATCGAACACCGTGGACCCATCACGAGTCAACGTTCCCGAAACAGACATCATCGGGAGCATAGTTCGATTGTAAGGTGTCCGTGGCGACACGGCTAGATACTGCTGATTTCGATCTCCACCGAACCGCGATGCATCTTTGAGTATCGTCACTACAAATTTTGCGTCCCCGCTCGTCGTCGTTCCACGGACATCGCCAGGAAGCGCACCGGGTTTCGGGACCTGAGAACTCGGCAACGTCTCCATATTCATCAGATCAACTGCGCCCCTCGTTCCTTCCTTGTCTGCAGGGATATCCGTATACGATATCTCTTCGAGTGTAGATTTTCTAAACTCAAACTCGAACGCGAATGAGACGTTTCCTTCGTTCCCTGACAGAGACCCCACCCGCCGAGTTGACGGACCGCCGACCCGTACTTCGACCGTATAGGAACCGTCTCCATTGAGTTGAGCGTTGTCACCGAAGTGGAACCCCATCGGTTGGGAGAGCATCGGCCACGGTGCGAACTGATCGACCGAGTTCCCGTTTTGAGTGATGTAGACCTGGGGGTTGATATCGGGAGGAATGATTTCCGTTTCTGTCTCCCATACGACCGGCATCAAGTGAAGCGAATCCTCTGGCTGGATGTCTACTTTTGAGATACCGTCCGGCTTCATTAGCCAGAATCGGTGGGCGTACGAATAGGTGAGTGCACAGCTATAGCCGCCTTGAGTCTTCACGTTCGATGTTTTCATCCCCTCGTAGTGGCTCGGGAAGTAGACGGCATCTGGTCGATTTTCAGGGAGTGGCGGGGCCCGCGCGGACTGCGTCTGAAACAGCCCTGTGCATCCCGCGAGGCCGATTAAGGACGTTCCTCCGAGAGTTCCGAAAACTTCACGACGACGCATTGTCTACCCCTTGAGGATTCTCAGACGGAAGTACGGGCGGAAGTGCACGCAACGGCCGTGGTGGCACTAAGTAGTTACCGCGGTGCTCTGTCTGAACATACTGGAGAATCCCGTTATTGTTTCGTTGTCCAACCGCTGATTGTTCAACCACGTCAGTCCCGTTCATCGCTTCCCGCGTCGCCACAAAATCACTAATCCCTCGTTGGAGCGCCAGAAAATGGAGGCCTGCCTGTCCGCCGTCGGTTGAATCAAAATCCCGCCGGAGGATAACTGGGCTGTTGTTTTCGCGGGCGGATGTCATCTTCTGAGAATGACCGACGACACCCATTTCACGGGCGGTCTCAGTCGCGGGTCCGCAGTCCTCGACCTGACTACTCGTTCCGAGGTTATCTCCTGGTCCTTCCACGACATCGTTTTCGGCGTGATACGGACAGAACATCTTCGCCTCGCGCTGCCAGCGGTCGTCTTGGTTGTACCACTGATTCAGGTTGAGTTGGAGTTTCGAGATGTGCTGTGTTGTTCCTCCCGCGAACGGCCCCGACTGGATCGTAACTCGGTCCTCACTCGCCTGATTCTTTTCGAATCCAGATTTGAAACCCATGAATAGGGGCGCATCGTCCGGAACTTTGTCGGCAGGGATCCCATCGGCATCGCCAGCGTTTTCGGCCGGAAGTCCATCACCAACGAATCCGGTTCGACGGTCGACGACTTCAAACATGTCGGTCAGCGCGGCGTCCGGTTGTTCGATACCGTTGAGGGTTCCTTTTTTTCCCTTAAGCGCTTCCTCTGCCCCGAGGACGACCGGTGCATTGTTGCTCGCGAGATGGACGACAGCATCGGGCGTATCCAATTCAGGGTCTTCGAACGAAGCAAGCGCTTTCGGCGCCGGGAGGTCAACGCTTTCGGGGAGTGCCGAATCGACCCGACTGAAGTACGCCGGAGAGTAGCTCATCGTAAGTAAGAGACCGGTTCCACTCCGTTCGTACGCTCGTTCGACACCACGAAGCGCCTTCTCAACGCTTTTCCTGTCTTTCTCGACTGGCGGACCGCTACGGCTGTACTTCAGGTATAGCAGGACGTGATGGCGCGGGGGGACGGTATTTCCCTGGTCGTCTCGTGGGAGCACTTCGTTCCACGCATGTTGACGTCGAGGAAGCGACGATAGGTTCTCCGGCCCCGTCGGAACATCTACTGAACCTCGTCCTAGGCATGCACTGAGTGCCGCCGCCCCACCGATGGCGACGGCCGATTTCATAAAGTCCCTCCGCGGGATGCCTCGTCTATCAGCCATTAATTCGAATTCGATCCACAGACAAAAATGGGTTCTGGTGAACTCATCGAACCGGATGACCGCCGATCAGGCGGGTATCGCGTGACTGCGAACCTTCGCTCGTTCAAACGAACAAAGTCGCGCGAACGCGGTCGTATAGTCGGATAGATAATCGGTTGTGGAGAACTCGTTCAGCGGGTGGATGCCATCCCGTTAGTTAATCGTCGCTGAAGGAGACGCCGGATTCGGTTCGGGAACCGAGCCACCGGCCGATTGAAGCAGGCTACCGAGCAACATCAAGATACTTAGCGCGAAGAACACGCCGCCGACGGGCGACGTCGGAATCATGAAGACCAGTAGATCGGTGTCGCAGCGGTGCCGAAGAGGACACTCAGTACGCCATAGAACGCGGGCGCACAGCAACAACATGCGGTCGCACCGGACGTCGCGAGCGATCCGGAGAGCATCTTCTTCCCGGCGACCGACCCGCTGTTTGTCCATTGCTGCGTCACGACCGCTACGTTGAGGCCGACGAGACTACCCAGCACGCCCATGACCAAGACCGTTCCAACGGAGATATATCCAGTGAAGGGGATCGACGGAAAGTACCACTCAACGGCCGGCCACACCACGAGTGGACTGGCGACTTCGTACGGGATGACGAACGCCTCCGTCGGGACGTTGGCACCGTCATCGGGGTTGAAACTCATCGTTCCCCCGGAGAACGCGAAGAAGACGCTCATCAACAGACCCGCCGCGATGCCGAAGAGCTTCGGTTTCGTCTGCAGGCGGATACTCTGGATGATCCCCCGAGCGTCCGACCAGACGATGGCTGCGAGAACGGCGGGAAGCGAGAGAGCGAGGAGGTAACCTAGTGGATTCGTGTATCCCTGATTCGGCATCACCACCGGGTAGGCAATCCAACTTCCGAGTATCACGCACAGGACCGCGTACAGTGGTTTCGTCGGCCGCTTGAGTCGCACCGTAGCGAACCCACCTACTGCCAAGAGTGTACTCGCTACGAGGCTCAGTGGCAGATATATATCGACGAGTTTCGGCGGCGTCGTTCCGACAACTTGGAGTTCGACGAGACCGATTCCACTGAAGGCAACCGAGACGACCCCGCCGGCGAGGATGACCGCAGCGGCACGAAACGAAACGATACCTCGACGAGCGGAAGCGACTGATCCTGCTATTCCACCGATTCCGACGATCAGTAAGACGAACAGAAGCCAGTGTGGCGTCCCCGCGTGAGTGGTTCCTGAATGTGCTGCAGCGGGTGTAGAGAACGCTCCAACCGCCACGAGAGCGAGACCGAGTGCCGTGATTCGTCGATGAAACATCCGTACCTTAGCGGTCGGTCACACGGCAAAGTGTGTTTTGGTGCGGACGACGAGTACGGGAGACGACGTCAATGGGCGGGTGCTGCGTCCAGCGTCACCCGTCAACTGAGCTCCAGACAAAGAAGGCGGTGGCGGTAAGCGAAAGGAGCGTCCACGCCAGAAGTACGAACGTCGACATGAACGTCTCGACCAACGAGACGCTCGCTGACGCAGTCACCGGAGCGACGGTCAGAGAGAGGACGAGATTCCGGTAGGCCCCGTTGGGACTCAGGAGCGCCAGGGCGGCGCTTGCTTCCCCACCGCCTACTCCGAGCCCGACAACGGCAGCAATGTCGAAGCCGAACACGACGATCAAAAATGCGACGAGCGTCGCGACGATGCCGCGGCGCGCGTCTCGTGCGACGGCCGAAACGAGGTGAAAGACGGCCAGCGTGACGGCACCGAGAACGGCCGTCAATACAACGAACCGAAGGTACAGAACCGGTGAGTCCAGACCGGTCGACTGCGGAAGAAACGTCGCAGCGCGACCGAACAGCGGAACGGCGAAGACGAGTACTACGAGCGGGAGCACGATGCTGGCGAGGAGTGCGAGGAGCCGGGCCAGATACACTCCGAGAACGTACTCGCCGCGAGTCACCGGGTACGTCTGGTGGATATCGAGCTCATCGCGTTCGCGTTCGCCCACAATCGCGGGATACCCGAACGCGCCGGCGAATAGCGGAACTAAGAGTTCGACCGGAGTCAAAAGCGAGAGGACGAGAGGAACGTATCCGCTGACACCGCTCGTTAACGCGACGGCGACCACGAGCAGGAAGAATCCCACCGATAGGAGGAGGTAGGTCTTGGTTCGCCAGACTGTCACGAGTTCCCGCCCGAACACCACTCGGATTCGGTCGGCCCACGAGTACGTCACGACTCACCTCGCGTCCCGGTTTGAACTGCCGGTCCGTCCGGAATCGAATCGAGGAATGCGGCCGTCAGCGAGTCGTTTGGTCCAGCGTCAATGAGTTCACGCGGCGTCCCCGCTCGACGAACCGTCCCGCTATCGAGGAGCACGACGTAGTCCGTCCGAGTGGCTCCCGCGAGGTCGTGTGAACTGAGTACGACTGTGGTCTCCTCGCTGGCGATGTCACCGACGATGTCGAAGACGTGCTCTCGCATTCGGGGGTCGAGCCCCGAGGTCGGTTCGTCGAGGACGACCACAGGCGGATCCCCGAGAAGGCTCTGTGCGATGCCGAGCAGTCGACGCATCCCGCCGGACAGTTGTCCGACCCGTCGGTCACGAACGTCGAGGAGGCCGACTTGTTCCATCGACGCTTCCACGTCGACGCTTGCCTTGAGGAGATCACCGTAGTACGTGAGCGTCTCATCGACCGAGAACTGTGTTCGGAAGCGAGGGTCCTGCGGGAGGTATCCGATCGGTCGCTCCGTTTCGATTGGGACTCGACGACTTCCGCCATCGGATCCGAGAACACCGGCAACGACGCGTAACAGCGTCGTTTTTCCCGACCCGTTCGGACCGACGATCGCCGTCACCTCGTCTGTGGCGAATTCCAGAGAGATACCGTCGAGAACGGTCAGATCTCCGAACGAGCGGGTGATGTCTTCCAGCTGTACAATCACCTCTTTACTGTCCTCGGAGCCACGCATACAGGTCCGTCTCTCTGCTGGTGTGAAATGGTTGTCGGCACGCACTGCAACCCTGACGAAGGAGTTTTGACTACCACGTGCATAACTCAAACTGATGCGGACCCGTCTCGCGATTCTCGGGCTTGTGGTCGTCCTCGTAGTTGGTAGCGTCCCGTTTGCTGTTGGAGTCTCCCCGGATCGGAAGGCCGGTGCTGTCGACTTCGAGGACACCGTCAGCGTCGGAATCTCTGAGGGCGTCGTACGAGAAGCCCAGCGGTCGTCGCTCGTGCTTCCGAAAGCCCAAGTCTTCTACTCTCAGTATCGGTACCCCGTCGGCTACTACGGTATCACCTCCCTCCTGACCGACCTGCAGACAGGGTCTGAACGGGGTCTCGGCCGTCCGCTCCAGATTTACGTCACAGACTTCTCCGGTGAACCGATTCAACTCGACTCGGACGGCACGCTTCGACTGTCAAACGCGCGGAAAGCAGGCTGGGTGCGCGCGTCTGAAGCGTTCTTCGTCGTCGGTAGCCGAGCCCGCGTTCCGACGCGTGACTCCGTTGCTGTTCCCTTCTCGACCCGAACCGACGCTGCAGCGTTCGTATCCAAGTACGGCGGACGAGTCGTCCGGTGGGATGACGTACGAACCCGAGAGGAGGATTCAATCGGACACACGACTGAGGAATGGAAACAGATCGTAGACGAACGAGAGGCACGGACAGATTCGACCGTGACCTCACGACGGACGTTACTCAACCGGCCGGTCTCCGTCGTCGTCGGCGAGGACGCGCCGACGCTCACCGCTGCCCTGAGGGATGCCCCGCCGAACACGAGTATCCGCGTCCCGGCCGGAACGTACAACGTCTCCAACGTCACCGTGAGTAAGCCGGTAACGATTCGAGGAGTGGGACAGAACCGAACGCACCTCGTCGGTGACAGGACGGGGACTGTGATGACCATGACGGCGCCGCGAACGGCCGTCGCGAATCTCAGTCTCTCCGGCGTCGGCCCCGCTCGGAGCGGTAACAACGTCACGGCCGGCGCCGTCACCGTCGATAAGACGTCGTGGAACTACAACATGCGAAAGGTGCACGGATACGGCGACGCCGCGGTCGTCTTCGATACCGCGGGAGAATCCTTCGTCTCCCGAGTCCGGATCAACACCACGTCGAACGGGATTATTGCCCGCGACAGTCCAAACGTGACCATCTCGAATCTCACGTTGTACGGCACGAAACGATGGGACGAGGGATTCCTCGGTGTCGCGGCTATCGGTTCGTCGGTCGTGGTGCAGGACTCGGCCTTCTACGGCGGGAAAGTCGGCGTCTTCGCCCTCGACGTGGACGATCTCGTCGTTCGCGACTCGCGGATGGAGGGCATGATGCTCGGTGTGTTCAACCTCTACGGCCGGAATCTGTTGATCAGTAACAACCGAGTCGAAGATACCGGCTACGGTATCTACGTCGAGATGCGGTCCTCGGAGACGGCCGTCGTCGGTAACTCAGTGCGGCGGAGCGGGAACGGCGTTATCGTCGCCGGAACTGAAAACTACGTCTCGGGCAACGTCCTGACGCAGAACCGCGCTGGTCTTCTCGTCGAAGGACACTACTCGCTGTATCGCCGGAACGTCCTCGCGTACAACCGCATCGGACTCAGGAGTCTCACGCTGCTCCCGACGAATACCGTCACGGACAACGACGTGGTGCGAAACGGGAAACCGGTCACGACTTCGGCGTACGATATCGTCCACGTGTGGCGCGGGAACTACTGGTCGAGCGCACCCGGTGTGAGACGAACCCCGAGTGGGAGTCTCGTCCGGTCGTTCCGTCCGACCGGGTCGGTAGACCGCGCCGTCGGTCGCGTACCGTACGCGAACACCGTCGCTCACTCTCCGACGGTAACGGTCTTACGGCAACTCCAGCAGTTCGTCCCAGGACTTCGCAAAGGGGGCGTCGTGGACCCTGCTCCGGCGGCCGACCCGATTCGTGACGACGTCGTGAAGCGAGTCCGGGAGACGTACAATCGAACGGGTAAGAGCGAGGATGACGATTCGTGGGACTATCGTTCGTGATTGTCGGCTAACTGCCGTCAATCAGGAGGTGTTGGTAGGGTCATCGTCATTCCGAGTCGTGAATACCGTCTCTATTCGGACCGTGAGCTATGAGAATGGCCGTCGGTACTGTCACCTCTTCTCTGTTTGCACCCACGTTCGTCAGTGCGTTGGCCTATAGTAGTGTCTGCAAGTCATCACCCACTCGACCGCACGACAGCGCGCGGTTGGATGAGTAGACAGTTGCAGACGTTACTATAGATCCGGCGCAAGATAGCACTCTGCAATTTACTAGACTTAGGGGAGCTCACCGGTTCCTCCTCTCTTGAGTTGTTCTTGCCTGGGTATACTTTGCTAACCCCTATTCAATTGATAACTGCGTTACATCCATAGGTCTGTAATAACCTGAGTGGACCGATTATTATTCTATAGGCGTTTGACCCCGTAGTTATTAATAAATACCGGCGGTAATTCGGGTGCGAGATAATAACCCGTGCCGATCGTCCTATCAATAGAGACAAAGCAGAGAATCACAAACCGTTGAATAGATGCGTACTGATGCTATGTCCGACAGTCGAATGAAGGATATCGCTTCCCGAGTGAAACATCTTCTACTGGCGATTGCCCTCGCTGCTGCGGGATTCCTACTTGGACTCGTTCTTCTCTCGTTTGGTACTGCCTTCTTCGAGATGTCCGGTGTCAGGCTCACCGAGCGACCGGCAATCAGGTTGGTCGTCTCAACCGTACTGCTCCAGGGCGTTGCGTTTGGGACAGTCGCGCTGTGGTACGTCGCGTTTCGGTCGCGAGGCTCTGAACTCCTGCACGTTCGATTTCCGAGCCGGCGAGACATCACTTGGATCATCGGCGGAGGACTCCTATTCGCCGGCGTCTACTTCGGTCTCACAGGGTTCGTCACAGCTGTCGGACTTCCAATCGCTCAAAATAACGTCGCTATCATCGCGAGCGAAACACCGTCTGTTGTACTGCTACTGGTCCCACTTTCGATTCTCTTCGTCGGGCCCGGTGAAGAGCTGCTGTTCCGGGGTATCGTTCAGGGACTTCTCACTGAGTCGTTCGCCGCTCGGTCGGCTATTGTTCTTGCGAGCGCGATCTTCGCTATCAGCCACGCGGGTTCACTAACGGGACGGGGACAGCTGACGTATATGATCGTTGTCTTCGGATTAGCGGTCGTACTCGGCACGCTCTATGAGTTGAGTGGGAATCTGGTAGTTCCAGCGCTCCTTCACGGCGGATACAACGCGGTTCTCTACGCAAATCTGTATCTCTCCAGCGCATGAGAGTACCCCACGATATTGACAACAGCGACACGGTAGATTCCTCACCCGAATACGGTAACCGAGAAATTCGAACGATTTCGGCCAGTTGCGAACGTTCTTTAGGTAAAAACCGATACTAGGTGTTCTTCTGATTCTCGTTTAATCCTCTATCGGCGACTGGCTACGAGCAGTTGTATGAACTGTAGACAAACTATCGCTCCGATTAGAGCTGACCCAATGAGTGGGGCTCTTCCCTCCGTCACCGGGTTACTCACGTAGAAACCAACCAAGGCGATCAGTAGTACGAGCGCTACAACCGATAGTGCGTTCTCGATGGCCATATCGAAGAGAAGGCAACTCTTCTACAAATAATCCGCGGATTCCACTGGCAAACAGGCGTTCGTCAGTTTATATCTCCGTTGAACCTCTTCTAACCGAATGAACACTCATTTTACGCTCCTCTCGAAGCAACACTCGTGAAAGCAAAACACCGTCTCATGTTTGTCCTGTTCGGCATCGTATTGCTATTAGTCTTGGTCGGATTCGTTGTCCGGCTGATATAGCGAAATATGTGTAGGTAGATGGATACACAGTCCCCATCGCTACAATAGTACACGACTAGAATTAATAAGGTGACCTGTTCAACTGGTAGCCAGCTTATTATGCCTGTAGTGGAATAATCTCGATAATGGTTGAGCAGCAAAGAGGCGCCTTAATCCGGACCACGTGTCTTGAGCGAGAGGTTTGGAGACAGATCGACGACACATCAAGTGATGGTGCGTCAGGATGAGTGAAGATGCAAAAGCGGACTTGGTGAACACTGGATCAAGTCCATGGCCGATGTTTATCGCACTCGGCCTAGCTTTGTCTGAGGTTGGTGTCCTGTTTGCGCTTCGCCCCGTTTCAGTCAGCGGGTTGTTACTATTCGTCGGATCCGTTGCCGGAATCCTTGCAGAATCGGGATACGTCACTCGATCTACTCGATCTATCGGCGCACAGGGAATCGCCCTATTGGTTATCGGGAGCGTATTGATCCTGCGAAATCAGACTGGAATGACTATCCGTGGCCAATCAATCGTTATCGCAGGAGTGCTCTGTTTCGTCCTTTTACTCCTCAGGATTGGGTACCACCGACTTCGTTTCGGAAACACGAACCGGACTTCTGATGCGTCAGAATCTTCGTCTGACTAATCAGAGATACTGGTCTCGATAAGTAACGCCCGGAATCGTAGGTGGAAGATTTCGTCTGCTACGCCATTTGAGAGAACTGGAAGCGAAATACAGTAACGAGAGCAGCGTCAAGTAGGTTGACGCAAAGATGATGCTCACGAACGAAATCGCTGCCAACAATCGGTAACCGCTCCCGGTGACGATCTATGCGGCGTCGTTCGTCCCGACTTTGACACCTAAGAACGAGATTGCAGCGATCGCCAAGAGTCCAAACGATAACGCAGTGACGTATCCGACGGCTGCATAGATGAGTGTGCGGAGTGCTGGGACACGAAATCTAACGTATGAGCGGTCGAAATCCCGGTATTGGAGATAGAGAGAGCAACTCCGCCGAATCCGCGTCCTGTGTCAAGTACTAATGAAGGAACGATGCTCAGTACGGAGTGATCTCAAATCCTGCGACACTTAGCACCAATCCAGCGACGAGAATGGGGCTAATCTGATACCAATGCCAACTGCTGCTGACAGGAGTTCCATACCTTTGGCGCTACCTTCCTTTGTTTGCTGTCTAAGACAGTTAACAAAGCTGTGAGACATTTGAATGGATGTATGAGGACTATTTGATTCCCTTTGGCCATGTGCTGGAACTGGATACAGAGAGCAAGTAACCTTTGTAGCCACACTGCATCATCGTTCAAAATAGGTCTCATCGCCCACGGCATGTTTTTCGCACGATTCTCAACAACACCTGTCAGCGCGTATATCGTGGTCTGCCTCCACTCATTCTGAGACGTGAACGAGCGATGTCTGCAGACGCCCGCTCAGCATTTTGAATGTAGCCGCGAGTCCGGTGCCATACGCAAGGTGGGCAACGAACGCCACTAGAATGTAGCCGACGAGTTCCAACCCGGACTGCCCGCTGTAGAACGCCACGAAAAAGCCCGGCAGCATCACCACAGCGAACACGAGGCCCGTCCTGACGAGGGGTTCTCCCGGCAGGAAGTCCGCGAAGGTGACGAACAGGAGCGCCCACGTGGTCATGCCGCCGCCGAGGAAGATGAAGTAGCCGATGGACGGACTCCCCTGCACGCCGACGAGCTCAGCCAGTTCAGCGAACGCCGCCAGTTGGAAGACGCCGAGGAGAGACCCGACGTAGAGGACGGCCGACATGAGCATCATGCCGACGAAGCCGGCGACGGCGCCGACGACGACGTCGCGGCCGACGCCCGAGAGGTCCTCGAACGCCTTCGGACTGCCCGTGTCCGCCTCGTCCTTCTGGTCGCCGACCATCTGGCTCTCCGCGGCGGCCCGCGTCTCCTCAGGCGGGGGGCTGGTGACGCCGTACTTCTCGGCGAGGCGCACCTCAAACGCCTGCCACTCGCGGGTGAACTGCTGGGTCTTCTTCAGGTCCCATACGTCGGCGTCACGGACGATGTCGCCGAACCACAGCGAATGCAGCATGTTGTACACCCACAAGAGGACACTGAAGCCGATAATATATGCCCCGATAGTAGCCACGTCATTGAGAAATTGGAACTTCGGTGGGTAGGAGGCGAACCGCCGGGGCATTCCAAGGGCGCCAAGTATCAGGAACGCCATGAACGTAACGAACACACCGACGGATGTGAGGACAGCTTGGAGGCGCGCCAGACGTTGGTTGTACATCCGTTCGGTGATGATGGGGAACCAGTAGTAGGAGGCAGCGAACATCTGGAACGGGATGATCGCCATCAGGATCATGTGGAAGTGTCCGACGACGTAGTAGGTATCCTGATACATCACGTCGATGGGGATGGACGCGAGGAAGACGCCTGTAATTCCCCCGATAACGAACAGGCTGAGCCCCCCGGCGGAGAACAGCATCGGTGCGGTCAACCGGATGTTCCCCTTCCACATCGTCGTCAGCCAGTTGAACACCTTGATGGCGCTCGGAACGGCGATAGCGATGGAGACGATCATGAAGGAAGTGAGAATTCGCGGATCCATCCCTGTTGTGAACATGTGGTGCGCCCAGACGCCGAACGAGAGGACGCCGATGGCCAGCGTCGAGTAGACGACGAACTTGAAGCCGAACAGCTTCCGACCCGAGAACTTCGGGAGGATGGTGCTCATCAGTCCTGTCGCGGGCAGGAAGATGATGTACACCTCGGGGTGGCCGAAGAACCAAAAGAGGTTCTGATACAGTATCGACCCGCCTGCCTCCACAGCGTAGAAGGAGGTGCCGAAGTTGCGGTCAAGGAGCAGCATGAGGAGGGCGCTCCCGAGAAGCGGGAACGCGAACAGAATGATTCCGCTCGTCGTCAGCATCGACCACGTGAAGATGTCGAGATCGCCGATATCGACGTCCGGACCGCGCTTCATGAAGATGGTGACGATGAAGTTTATCGCCCCCATCATCGTCGACAGCCCGCTCAAATGTAATCCAAGTAGCATAAAATCTATCTGTGGATTGACTAATTGTGTCGATAGCGGGGTATAGAGTGTCCATCCCGTTGCTGGTGGAGCGAGAGTGTACAAAAGCTGGAGCATTGATCGAGGCAGCCCGAGGCCAAGGATCCGTGCGAGGATTTCGGTGAGGAGGCCACCGCGGACGAGGAGTAACGAGGGAGGGAGGAGCCAGAAGGCGATGGCGTTGATGCGGGGGAACGCCAGGTCGTCGGCGCCGACAAACAACGGAAGGAAGTAGTTGGCCATGCCGAAGAACACCGGGGTGACGAAGAAGAACAGCATCGTCAGCCCATGGGTGGTGAACAGCGCGTTGTACGTCTCTTCGGACCACACGTCGACGGCAGGCGTCAGCAGTTCCGTCCGAATCATCATTGCGTCGACGCCGCCCCACAGGGCCGCCGCGGTCCCGAACACGAGGTACATGAGACCGATGTCCTTGTGGTCGACGGTCGTCACCCACCGGAGAAGGTTCTGTTTCTTCTCGCGTTCCTCCGTCTCTTCACCTTGGACGTGTCCACCATCCGCGAAAACGATTCGAGAGAAATTTCGGAATGAGCCGTATCGTGCCCGGAGAATCACGACAGAGAGAACGATTACCGCGAGTACGTATGGTATGATACTCATACGGATTTCCGGAGATCCGACTGTTTGAGTGCGTAGCGCATCTTATGGTTGTGGACGAAGTTTCTGCCATTAAATCTACTCCTCGAACTTGGAGAAATAATTAATCACAAAGATACTACGGAAACAATTCCGTGTGGCCAACCTCCTGAACCGGTGTTTGTCTATGGAGCGCTTGACGCAGCCTCTGAAACATCAGTAATAGCTAAACCTCGCAAGACACTAGCGGACGCTCAGTTGATCCCCGCAAATTATGAAAGCGATCAGCTCGGATCTTGAGGCTCTGAAACCACTTTTCGATCATGTTTCAGTTAGTATAGTCAAATCAACTACCTAACCCTAACCAACAGATTACAAGTCGATAGTCAGACTAATCGACGAAAGATACCGTATCTTCGCAGTTCTGGTATTACGATGGAGCCGGTCTAATGCACGTTTAAATAGGATGTGGCTACAGATTACTAACAAGAGCCATTTTAGCATTATCTTAGGCCATTTAAACTCATAATATGAGGAATACAGGTATCTAATTCTGTATATTGATAAGTCTCTCTGTATAAATAACAGAAAATCCAGGTATGAAAGTACATTCTATTATTTGTGTTTACTTTGAGAAGGTATGAAAAATAAAGCTACGGCTTGAGTTCGCTGAACATTAGATTCTAGCGTGCAAACAAGAAAATCTACAGCGACAGCTGACTCATGGGGAGAACTCAAAATCAGTCCTTCATCACATCTTGATTTGCTCACAAACTCCATTTTATGCTGCTAGTTAGCAACACTCAGCACTAGTCTAACAAAACCACTCTATTAGTTTAAATATTATACACTCACTATATCCAGAATTTATTTATCCTCTTCCATCGACCTCGTCGATAGCCGACCTCCTCGGCACCTGTCGAAGACGCAAACAAAGAACTCGCTATGTCACAGGACAGCACTACCCCCAAGATGTCTGAGAACCGTACTGACAGTCAATCTACGGCGATAAGCACCGTCTCTAGACCGGCTATTCTCGCCCTTGCGCTGTTAAGCATGTTTGCTGTTTACCCCGCCGCGGCACAGACAACTGCGGTCTGTAGCGCCGACAAGCTCCCGAGCATGATTGAGGGATTCTTCCAGCTCACTACCGGACTCGGCATCGTCGGCGTTGCCGTGGTCTGGCAGGCCGACTCGCTTATCGAGATGTTTACCCTCAATTCAGAGCAGAAGAAAGGGCTCAAACGCCACAAGCGCTCGGCGATGAAGTCTGCCGTCATCCTCCTCGTTCTCGGCCCGTTGTACACGGTCGCCGGATCGATGATGAGCCTTCCGTTAGCTGACTGCGTCAATCTCACCCCCTGGTAAGCAACTCCAGGATCCCATCACGAGTCCATGCAACACCGAGAACTCTCCGTGCTCATGGCCGCCTTGTTGGCGACGAGCCTCGCGACAGGCTTCGCTACAGCCAGCCCACCGCGGCCGGGTACGGAAGGTAACGGGCTCTCTGAGAACGAATCCGCCACCCTCTGGTCTCGTGATGCAGATAACTACGTTAGTCAAGACGAGTCTCGCCAGCGCTACGGTGACGAGCGGACGGCCATCCACCAGCTTGCAAACGGGACGGATATCACGTTCAAGCGGCCGCCGGCGACTGCTGCAACTTGGACTCGGAACGATTTCGAGGACCTCGAAGCCGGTGGCCTGGGCACGTCCGTACACCCGCCTCATGCGTCGCTCGAAGATGGCGTGTTCATTGCGGATGCCCACGCAACCGTATTCGCGATTCAACCGTCGACTCGAAGCCACCTCGAATCCGGTGACACGCCACTCTACATCGCACCAAATGGGACGATGCGTGGGTTCGTTGATTATCGCGTCCGTGTTCCTAACGGGAGTTCCTCTGGGAACCAGACTATCGAGTGGTCCCTTGCAGACCACGAGATCGAGGAGGTTCGGTTACAGAAAGACAAAGAAATCATCGCAAGGACCGACGGGTCGCACACACCGGCCATCGACTACCAGATCGACGATGACTGGAGTGCAACCCTCTCCCTCGAAGCAGAAATCCACGTCCGACTGAAGAAAACGATACAGACTGACGGGATCAACGGAACCGATATCCAGGTCGTCTACCGTGAGGAGACGCGAAATGTCTCCGACTCGATCGACGTCGAGATTTACGACCTCTCTGCGCATCCCTACGACGCCGAGTATCCCAATGGTGATGCTGGCGTCGCCATCTTCCAGTCCCGGCCGTGGCAAGGGTATACTCTCTCTGACGACGGAAATGCGAGCGTGCGTGGTGTCTGGCGGTTCTATACCGCTCGCAACACCAACTGGGATACCCTCGTCAGATCGAACCGAACCGACAGCGCTGAAGTCGAATCCGACGCAATCCCCGTGTACGTCCACGCGTATCCATCTCGAATCGGGCCGCGTGCTGAACCCGTCCGGGACGGCCCGGAGATCATCGACACGTGGGGGACCGAACGGTCCTCTCCACTGGAGACTATCGGCGAGAATGTCACCATCGAGGTCGTCAACCAGTCCTACGAGACGACGTACGGTGTCGCCGTCCGTGCCGAGAACGTCGACAGAGAGACGCTTCACGTCGCGGGCATCGTTCGCGGCGTGAACGCGTCTATCGCTGAGCCCAATGCTGGCTCCGAGCGACAGCTTCGTCGCAGCAATCTCTCGGTCGAAGTGCTCCAACAGAACCAGTCGCAGGCGACGCTCCGAATCGAACTGCGCGACAACGAGACTGGTGCACCGATCATCCTCAATGACGATACCCGCCGGTATCTGATCGGTGGAAGCGCCCGTAACGGCTATATCACCGTCGCCGATCAGAAAGTCGAGACCAACGCCTCTGGCGTCGCCATTGTGACGATCACCGAACCCGGCATCTACACGGCCCGCTATCATCCAGGGTCGTGGCTCGGACACAACCCGGCCTATGTGAGTGACACGGCGACCGCTCGGTGGCATCCACTCGGCTCCATCGACGGCTGGTTCGCGTTCGTCTTCGAGGTCGGCTGGCAGTTCATCCCTTTCTTCGTGATGTTCTACGCGGGACGCCGTCTCCTCCGAATGCTCGGTCCAGAAGACATCTTCCAACGAAACCCATGACCAATGACCATCCACACATCAGTCGAAGAAACGCCCTCCGAACAGTGGCCGGTGCGACGCTCGCGGGCATGGCTGGCTGTCTAAATAGTGGTGGACGCTCCGGAACTTCCGGTGACGAAACGACCGCGTCAGACAGTCAGAGACCGCTCACACGAGTCGCTGTCGACGGCACGACACTCGTCGTCGAACTCTCGGCCGAAGCCGATGTCGACCAAGTCAACCTCATCCAGCCGAATGGGGAACTGTTCGGAACGCGTGACGTGGCCACAGGGGCCCAGCAGGTCTCGTTCGAGATTGGAACCGCGTATGAGCCCGGCGAATACCGCGTGGTCGTGCTGAAAGGGGAGGAGAATGTGGTGGAAACTTCTCTTCCCATACAACCGAGCCTCAGCATTGTAGAGATGGGTACTGGAAGGAATCAGCCTGAGGAGATGTGGGACGATTCCAGTGACGAGATTACTGAAGAAGCATTCGTGACCGTTGAGAACCAGGGCAGCGGCCCGGATGCGATTACGAAACTTCTCTTCATCGGAGACGTTCCGTATCCCTCTGGTGAGGAAGGAACAAATTATGCTGACAACGAGGACGTGAGCGGAATCTACGATCCTCAGTCTGATTCCGAAGTAAGCAAGCTCATCGTTGCCGCAGGGGATCGAGTCACGATTTACAGCTCTCGATCCCCTTTTGCGTTCGTTCCCGGCTCAGGCACTTCGTGCAAAGACGAACAACAGAGCGGCGAGTTCGAGCTCATCCTCGAAACGCAAGTCGGGGAGACTCAGCTAACCAAGACCTACAGTATACAGTATTCTGCATCTGTTGAGACAGACGACTGCGAAATGACGATGAGAGAGATCTAACCATGGTGGATCTAATTGATGTCGTCCTTGAGGGGTTCAAAGAGGCCGTCGATTGGTTAATCGGCCTCTTCATGGAAGGCTTGCAGACTGGTTACGATTCCCTCACCGAGGAAATGTTCGGAACCCCAACGCCACGGACGGATGGGACGTTCGTATTCGGGACTCCCTCCAATGCTCCATGGCCTGCAATACAAGATGCCCTAGTTGGCGGCGAGATTATGCTAATCTCGTTACTCCTGTTGCTGATGTGTGTTCAAGGGCGGCACACAATTCGGATCTTCAACATTGGAAGCGCATACGAAGCAAGGCGGACAAAGAAAACTGCCTGGGTCGGAGCGTTCCTCATCACTACGTGGTACTGGCTCGGTATTCTGTGCCTCTACATCGTTGATGGGTTCACGATTACTCTGATGCCGAGCCTTAGTTCGTTAGGAGATGCGATGCTCAATTTCTTAGAGGTCTCTTTGAGCAATCCAGCACTCGCCTTCGTCTTTGCTCTGGTTGGTGGGCTCTCGATGTGGGCACTTGAGGCCCTCTACTACATTCGAGAAATCCTCCTCTACGTCTACGTGTATGGAATGCCGATAGCGTTCGCCTTAGGCTACGGTAACATCCCTGTTCTCTCCGATATTGCGATGGGATTCATCAAGCGATTCATTCCACTTGCAGTTCTTCCTCTCCCCGCAGCAGTAGTCTTCAAAGGATACGACCTACTCTACTCTGAAGGCGCGCTTGCTCCCGGTAGTGCATTTCTGAAATACCTCGTAGCCGCATCGCTCCCACTAATCGCTCTCTATGTGACTTGGAAGACGTTCAAATACGCGACTCCGCTGACCGCCAAGGTCGTGGGAGGTGCGACAACAGGAGCGGCACTCATCGGTGGCGTCGCAGCCGGTGCGTCCGTCGGTGGCGCCGGCGTCGCGACAACTGCTGCTCGGTGGGGACCAAAGGCAGCTGCTGGTCACGCACTCGCTCAGAAGGCCGCAGCACGAGCAGAAAGCGGTACCGAAGAGAACAGCACGCCATCGTACCGGCGGACCGAGAACGACCCCGGAATCCACTAACAATGTCGATAGACCAAGACGCAGCCGCACGGCGCATCATGGACCAGTTCGGCGAAGAGAGTCGCATCCCCTACCTCAATATCGAGGAAGGAGACGTTGGCGTGCTCATCGCCTTCCCGATTGTCGGCCTGTTCATCGCAGGCCTCACCGGGATTGAATCACTCGCCCTTCCGTTCGTCGTGGGCGGATTCGGGTTTGGCGTTGCCGTCATCTACGTCTCTCCCAACCACCTCAATGCGTGGACCTGGACGAAGAGCATCTATCGGTACGCCAAGCGTCCGCAGGTTACGTTTAGTGCTCCAGAGGAGCCAAACGAGAACACGGACGAGACTAAGCGGAACGAGGGTGGTCTTGCGAACTACACGCCGTTCAAACCGGACGAGCGAACGCAGGATCTCACGAACGTCAAGCGAGCGTGGCCCGGTGCTGGTGCGATCCAACGAGCAGACGGAACGATGGAAGCGTTCATCGAAATCGACCCAGGGAACATGGACTTCGCCATGTCCGAGGACTGGGCCCAGCTCCAAGAGGCGGGTGAGGAGTTCGCCAACAAGGAACTCGACTCGAAGATCAAACTCCACGCGACAACTCGGTCATTCCCGGTCGCACAGATTACGGAGACGATCGAGGAGCGACTCAACGACGAAGACGTCACGCAGAACCCGATCTTCCGAGAACTCCTCGAGGAGTATCGTGAGACACGCCCCAAGGAGATGCGTGACCGAGGTATCCAGCAGGTGCGATACTACCTTGGTGTCGAGGTCTCGCCACTAGAGGTCTACGATAGATACCGAGACGAAGGCACACCTGCAGAGAAGCTGACGCAGTTCCCCGTCATCGGGTTCTTGTTCAACCCATTCGTGACGCGCCGTGAGGACCTGACAGATGTTGAACGCCGGGCACAGATGTTCGAGAAACTCGACAGCCGCGTCAACGACGTTCGCGCCGAATTCATCCAGCAGGCGTCCGGGTGGTCCGCTCGCCGGCTCAGTACGGTCGAACTGTTTGTCCTGAACATGGACTTCTGGAACGGACGAGAGCACGACGCCGAGGAAGCCGAGCACGCTGTTCGCGAGCAACCGATTATCGGTCGCTCACGCCGGGAGGATGAGGTCAATGCGTAACGTCATCCTGCAGGCGAGTGGCGGTATCCTCGGCCAGTTCACAGAGTGGCTTCTAAACCCGATGTCGCCCGAAGGTACGGCGATTTACGCCATACTGGTGATTACCCTCGGGGCCAGTAGCAAACGTCTCTGGGACCGCCACACCGCCGCCGACGAACCGGAAGTCGACTTTTCTGATGTCCTCGACGAGAAGACGCTCAAAGAGGGTCACGTAGAGGGCCAACTCCTCGACGACATCTCCGAGTCCCACAAGACGGTGATCGCGCCGGCAGCCATCGAGTGGGAGACACGGGCGGCTCACGTCGGCGAGCAGTGGACGACGACACTGTACATCGCTGACTACGCCGACTACCCGAACGACGGCTATCTGAGCGACCTCTTCGAGTTGACTGACGTTGAGTTCGACCTTACAGCGCACATTACCCCGAAGAACCAGCAACGGGCACGGAACGAACTGCAGGATATCGCTGATGACCTCCAAGTCGACGCCGATCTCGAACAGAGCGTCCGCAGTGCGTATCTCCAGGAGCGAGCCAACGAAGCCGCTGCAACCTACAAGGCCGTCGAGAACGGAGCGAACGTCTTCGACCAAGGGATGTTCGTCACGGTTCGTGACGACAACAAAGATGACCTCCGAGACTCCGTCCAGAAGGTCAAGAGCGCGCTCCGCGACGACCCGGCGAACCTAACGCCGAAGACCGCGATTTGCCGGCAGGACCTCGCGCTCCAGTCGGCTGCCCCGATTGGAGACAACAAGTTTGGCCGTGAGTCTATCGCCCTCGGTGGTGCCATCGGTGCACTCCTCTCGTCACCGCATAACGCGACCATCCTCGAAGAGGGTGGTGTCGAGTTCGGGATCCACAAGGACAACCAGAGTCCCGTCGTCATTGATCCGTTCGCCCGTGACAGCGGGTACGCGATGTTCACCGTCGGCGATACCGGCTCCGGGAAATCGTTCGGCTCGAAACAGAACTTCATCCGCTCGATCGAACAGAGCAAGGATCGCATCGGCATTATTCTCGAACCGCTCAACAACTGGGCGGGCGTCTCCGAGGCACTCGATGCGAAACGCATCACCGTCGGTGGGACGCTCGGGTTGAATCCCCTGGAGATTCGCCAGACACCCGACCACGTCCAGCGGGCGATGGGTGAAGACGCGAGTCCGTTCAACGAGAAGCTTGACGACGCGATGAGCTTCCTGACGAACTTCTTCGCACTGCGCGGTATCTCGCTCGGTGACCGTCGGACGACACTCGAGCTCGGACTCAAACGTGCCTACATGCGTAATAGTATCTCCGATGATATATCGACGCACAGTAACCCAAGTCCGACGATCCGAGAGATGATGGACGTCTTCGAGGACATGGTCGACGAACCGGAGGAGTTCGTCGTCCGGTCCGACGAGGAGGCTGGGAAGATCCGTGAGGACGCAACGTGGCTGCTGGACCAACTGCGCCCCTTCGAGGAAGAAGGTCGCCATGCTAATCTCGGGAAGTCCTCGGAGTTCGACATCCGCGACGAGAAGGTCATCTATCTCGACCTTGCCCAGCAGGAGGGCAGCGTCGACAGCAGTACGGCGCTGACGATGCAGTTACTCATCTCTCTGGTGTACGAGCGAGCGAAGGAGACGGACAAAGAAGTCGTGTTCGTCATCGACGAGGCGCGCTATATCATGCAGGACGCCGCGAGTCTGGCGTTCCTCGAAACAGTGTTCCGTCATCACCGCCACCACGACCTCTCGATCCGCCTTGTCACTCAGACTGTCGACGAGTTCTTCGAGCACGCCGAGTCCGAGGCCATTCTTGACCAGTGTGCCGTCAAGCAGTTCCATCGCTTGGACGGGATGGACGAGGAGTGGGCTGAGGAGTTTGGTCTGAATTATGCACAGATGCGCTACGTACAGGATGCGGTCCCCGGCAACGAGGACGCCGGGTTCTCCGAGGCGCTCGTCGGCGTCGACGGCGAGTGGCGCGGAATCAAGGTGCAGGCAATGTCCAAGGAAAAGCAAGTCATCGATTTCGACCCGGCCGAACAGACACGAGAAACACTTCCCGGTGCTAACGAGGAGGCCGCCACTACTGACGTACAGGAGTTCCGTGAGGAGTTCGAACAGCAGGCTGCGAACGGAGAGTCACAGTCGGTTACTGCGAAACCTGATGGTGGTCAGATGGAGGGTGATGAGGATGCGTGAGTATCTCCGCGTCACGCCGACGTCCGAACAGCTCGACTCTGCGGGAATCTCGCGTGTTCTCGCTAGTCTTCACAAGCTCACGAATACCGGATCGGAAAGCCTCACAGAGAAGCTGAATCCGTTCCACAGTGAAACACCGCCCCGGTTTGAATTCCTTGCCCTGAGCGATGGAACGGACGAGCCAGTGGAGTTCTACTACGGCGTCGACGAGCATCTCGACACTTTCGAGAAGCGCCTCCGCTCGATTTATCCAGCCACATTCGATATTGAACGCGTTGACGTTAATGTCGCCGCTCGGCTCATCCAGCCAGTCGAACTCACACGAGAGGAGTTCATCGACCACTACGAAGCAGGACAACTACAGTACGAATTTGGTCCCGAGGAGCAGCACGACCTTGACGACGAAGACCAGGCAGAAACGACGGAAACGTCCCCCCTCTCTACTGGCGATACAACGGCCCAGAGAGCCACGAATCACCTCATCGAGACAGGAAACGCTGCATTCGAACTCGCACCACCGAGTGCAGTTCCCGAAGAGGAACCACTGACGACACTCGAAAAACCAACCGCGACGACGGAGGGAACGATACTCGCTCGGCCAACTACCGACGCCGTCTCGCCAGTTGGTGTGCGCTGGTCCGGTTCGGCTACCCGAAAGAAAGACTGGATGACATCGCTGACGCCCTTTGCATCCGGTGATGACGACGACGCAGTAACTGCTGTCGACCAGCCCGGCGCGGCGCTAGCCTCACTCGTCGACTATCTGATGGAGGCAGGTTCGCCTGTGGCGTTCCAAGTTGTGTTCCAGCGGCGAGCACCCTGGCAGGCCGACGCTGAAGTTCGCAGAGAGGACCTTCTCGATGGACGGGATACCTTCATCCAAGAGCTCATTGGCTCATTCTTCGCGGTCGAAGAGCAACAGAACGGTCGCGCGGAGACACATCTTCCCGAATCAGTCGCAAAGCGGATCGAATACATTGACGCGAAGAACCACAACCGGTCGTTTACCGCAAACATTCGAGCAGTGGGCGTTCCAGTTGATACTGCATCCCGCGACGAACTTGCAGCGCAGATGGACTCACTTCGGCCCGTGTTTGACCCGATAGACGGCCCCTATTACGAAGTCACGGGCAAACGACTCCGTGCTGAGGGCTTTCGAGAAACAACAAAGGAGAAGAACGCTCGAACCGCTCTTCAGCAGCTACTTGACCGCGAGATTGCGGTCGGCCGAGGGAAGACCCGATCGGATTTCGTCCTCAGTGGGGCGGAACTCGCGAACTTCGTCTTGGTTCCTTCCTCCGAGCAACTCACAGTAGAAGGAACACGCGGGACTCGCGCTGAACAACAGAGCCGCAATCCGCTCGCGTGTCCGAATCCCGACTTAATTCAGCAGTTCCAGGAGGGGATGGCGATCGGGTATGCACTCGATGAGAATGGCTCACCCCAACCGGACCCGATTCGGATTCCACCGAAGCTCTTGACGATGCATTACGGTCGGTTTGCCTCGACCGGGGCCGGGAAATCGAAAGCGGTCATCAACGACGCGCTGTCCCTGCGAGAGACAACAGGCGGGCCCGTCGTCATCGTCGATCGGAAAGGCGACGGGATGTGTGCAAACTACCTTCGCTGCCACTACGAGCATTTCAGTGGGTTGGACGACGTCTATCAGTTCCGCGTTCCAGAGACGCTCCCTGCGTTCTCTTTCTTCGATATTCGGCCTGCGCTTGAAGCAGGGCGGAACCGCGAAGACGCGATCCAGGATAAGGTCGACCATTTCCACGATATCATGGGGATGGTGATGGGACGCGAGATGTACGGACAAGCGTTCGTCGCCAACGAAATCCTCAGCTACCTCATCAAGGCGCTCTTCGACGAGGAGTATGGGAGCAATGTCTTCGGGCTTGACGACCTCTTCGCGGCAGCACTCCAGATGCAACGTGAGCGAACAATCCCACCGGTTTCGGCAGACAATACAAACGTCGAGGAGTCACTCACGCGGCATTTCTCGAAGGACGACCACCAGTTCCAGGTGTCGATGGACGCGGTCGGCAACCGCCTCGATAAACTCAGAGAGGACTCACACCTGCGACGGATCTTCAGTCACGTTCCGGAACAGGACGATACCGGAGAGTACGTCGACAATCGATTCGACTTCCGCGAGTTCCTCGACGAAGACATCACAATTCTGTTCGATCTCGGTGATCTCCGTCCGGAGGCACAGCGGGCAATCACACTGCTGCTATTGAGTAATCTCTGGGATGCGGTGCAGGTGCGTCGACGTGACGGGCAAACGGACTACGAGAAGCTCACGAACCTCATCATTGAGGAGGCGGCACCCATCGCCGCAACGAAACTCGTTTCCGAGCAGTTGCTTCCCCAAGGTCGGTCCTTCGGCCTAAGTATGGGGCTGGTGATGCAGTTCCCCGGGCAGGTCCGGAACCGGAGCGAACGCGCCTACGACGAAGTCCTCAACAATATCAAGACGAAGCTCATCGGGAATATTTCCATCGAGCGCGACCTCGCTGAGTCATTGGCTCATGAAGACTTGAGCCCGACTGACCTCCGCAATCGGATCAATACGCTCCCCAGTGGAGAGTGGATTGCGCAGCTGCCAAGTCCCTCATTCGGGGAGACGGGTCCAGCCCCGTTCTCGGTGAAGCCGCTCCCAATAGCAGCCGGTCATCCTGAGAGTGACGAGCCGCTCTCTGTCGAGCAGGAGGACCACTTCGAGACCGTGGCCCTCCCACGACTGTCGGAGCGAACACAGACCCAGTACGGGCTTGCTGAGACCACCAACGAATCGGAGACAGCCGACGACAGCTGGGGGAGTAGAGCGAACGATGAAGGCCCGACATTCGTAGACTCAACTAGCCCAGTGGAATCGACGCAGTCGTCGTTCCTCGGACAGGCAACCAGTGGGTCAGCAAGTGACGAAGCGAAGAAAGAGAAAGACGCGGATACCACTCCCTCGCTGTTTGGAGATTCCGAGGCAACTGAGTCCGGAGAACCAGTCAGTGAAGAAGAGGAGACGGCTGTTGATGAGAATAGGTCGTCACCAGTACAAGCAGGTGGAGTAACCGTCCCAGATGACGAACTCCGGCGGTACGGGCTCACGCACGACGACGTCCGATTCCTAACCCGCATCCTCGACGTGATGAATGGTGACGCGCCAAATCACAGACTCTTGGATTCAATGAGTTCGTTCAAGAAGGACTTTGAGGATCTGGATGTGCAACGGCTCGTCGAACAAGACCTGCTGGAGGAAGGACGAGCCTGCGGTCGGAAATACTACACCGTCCTCCCAGCAGGGCGTGAGCTGCTCGGCCAGAAGCTCAAGGTTGGCCCAGGTCAGGGCGATATCGGCGAGAAAATGCCGCACAAAGTTGGGGTGAAGCTGCTCGAACTGTGGTTAGACTCCCGCGACGACGTCACACAGGTCGAATCCTACTACGAGTACGATGAAGAGACGGTGTTCGACGTCGCCGGCCTCGATGCTGACGGGGAACTCGTGTGGGTCGGTGAGGCCGAACTTGCGAGTAATAACAAACACGCGCCGGTCGACGACTACGACAAGCAGAGTGCGGTGGATGCGAACGCTATCTGGGCGTTCAACAGACGCGAGACAGCCGTCGAGGTGTTGGACCGTCTCGCAGAAGCCGACCGAATAGAACACAGTGTGAATGGGCGTGCAGCCCGTCGGTTCTCGGATATCCGAGAGGCCGTTGAATCGTTCGACGCAGCCGGACTGACGACGATTCGGAGCTTCAACAAACTTGATCAGGAGTTCAATTCATGACGTGGCGCCATGCAACCCGCGAGGAGATCTACAGGTATTACACGGAGGAGTTCCCTTCGTACGTCGACGAGCTACCGTCGTTCATCACAGCAAAGGGGCCGAAGCAGTACGCACTCGCGTTTCGAGACCCTCACCCGGTACGGAAAGACGGAGTCCCAGACAAGGACTTCATCCGACGAGATACGTGGCAAACGAACGCCTCAGGTGAACGGACCTCGTCGGCATTCCACGAGTTCAACGACGTCCTCGAGTTCATCCGCCATCCAGCCCGAAATGATCCACTCGGACGGAGCAACTTCGCACTCGCCGACCCCGATCTGTTCGACAAACCAGACCCGCGTCCTGATGCAGTCTACTACGCTCTCGATCACTGGGAACGGCCGTGGGTGCTCCTCGTCGATATCGATGCGAAAACGATCGCTCGAGAGCGAGCAACACGAGCAGTACCTGACAGAGATGGTACGGAAGACAGCGAGGTGCTGCTCGATACCGCGGGCATTTTCGAAGCGGACCCGGTAGGCTACCCGTATTCCTTCGAGGATGTTGAACGGGCTATCGAGTACGGCTTCGAGCTACGAGATATCTTCGAGGACGACTTCAACGCCGAGGAGACGGTAGTGGTGTACAGCGGCCAAGGCGTTCACGTTTATGTCCTCGATACGGGCCCTGCCCATCGGTACGACGCGAAGAGCCGAGAAGTGCTGAACGACCTTCTGCAAGACACCTACGAGATTCCCATCGACCCAGTAGTTACCGCCGACCGACGTCGAGTCGCCCGACTCCCCTACTCGTTGCACGCTGACGTCTGCAGTATCGTCACGCCGATAGAGAGTCCAAACTTCGACGTTCGGTCTGCAACACCGGAGGTCATCCAGTCATGAGTCAGTCAACCCCTGTCGAGGACGAGCGTACCGCCTACCGCGTTGCGACGCTCCCGCTTGAATACGGCACGACACGCATTAACCAACTGTTCACGCGAGGCTACAATCGCTACATCGTCGACGGCGAAGATCAACCGGAAGATCTGTTGAACGATCTCGAGCGGTTCGGGACGGCGGCGTTCAAAGAAGACGTCAGGGCCAACGCCGCAGAGAAGCCCTTCGTCGACGAACCCGGAATGCTCGCCGTCCTTGCGACGTTGAACGCAATCTGCGTGAAATTACACCCAAAGTTCGAACACGTTCCACCGCGAAAGGTACAGGTCCTCTACGATATTCGCGAACTCTACGTCAACAATCTCGCCTCTCTCCTTCGAGAATTCGGTGATGGGAGTCTCCAACAGGATATCGCGGAGGTGCTGTACGCGAAAGACCCCGGGGAGGACGGACCACACCCCGGTCGCGTTTGTACTGGAATCAAAGAGATGCCCGAATTCAGTGACGGGTTGTATCTCGAAATTCCGATGGCTGCAGCGTCGAGGGATTGCCTCGTTCACGCCGACACCGAGACAGGCGAATCCGGAGAACTGCTCACTCGTGTCAAGAACAACTGTCTCTATGTGCCGGCTGGTGATTTCGATACGAAGTATCGCGAGTATGCCAGACGTGCGTTCAAGAAGCTCCTGCGAGTCCAAGAGGAGAACCTCTCAGAAGACCAGCTGACGTGGCTGACGACGAATGAGTCGGCCATCACAGAGCGCATCGACCGCTTCATCGAGACGGGACACCACGAACGGATCTGGCGAGACTGGAACCCCGGAGAACGGACCATCCGTGTGCTCCGGGACGCGATTCGAGACGCTCCAGACGAGGTCGTCTCACTGGGAGAGTTCCACTCGGCGAAGGAGTTGTTTGAAGCGGTGGAGGCGTACGACTCGGAAGCGAGCTGGAAGCGAGACGTCTGTAATCGGATTTCGAGTCCACGGAGCCTCGGGAACCTTCTCGCATCCCAGCGTGACCACCGAAGTTTGACTATCCGGCAGCACGGAAATACGAACCATTATCGGGTTCAGGAGTCTTCGCGTGGCGCCCAGCCCCTCGATGTCGAGTCAATCGAGGATCTGTTCGAACTCCCCTGTATGGCGAATATGGCCGAACGTCTCCACGAGAAGAAGCCAGTCCGAAAGGATCTGTACAACTTTGCCCGGATGGTGATGTGGCTGCCACAGTATCAGAACAGCGACCTCGAGACGATTGTCGCAGACCTCAAGGACGTCTTCTCACGGTGGCCTTGGTACGATGAACAGGTTACCGATTACCAGATTCGCTACGAGTTCTCGAACACGATTGGGGGCAACACCCCGCTTCCGATGAACTGCGACAACGACGATATGCAGCGGTACTGTATCGGGCAGGAGCGGTGTCCATACTCGATTTGGGGGAGTCTCCCCTTCCCGGATGAGATGTACGACCAGTTGGATGGGGCCGAAACTACTGGCGGGGAGTTCTAATTCGATTGATTTCAGCGAACTCAATTCATCATATCTTGAGGGATGAAGTCCTCGTGTGCGATACGGTGGTGTAATTCACGAGGTTGAGTCGTGAGGAGTGTCAAGTGATGATAATCCCCCCGTCAATTTCCATGTAGGGGTGCCCATAGCCGCAGTAGGTCAAACAGCTCAGTGTGTAGTCGCCCCGTCGCGTCGCACCTAACTGTCGAACGACGGGCCTGGTGGCGTTCTGGGGGAGCGCGACCGGGTGCATCATCATTCCACCACCCATGTGAACCTGTCCTGACGGCATGATCGCGAGGCTGTGGTCGGGATACTGCTCGTTCGCTGCCTCCAGCAGTTCGTGGAAGTCGCCGCTAGATGGAGGCGGGATGCGCTCCTCATTTCGTTCTTCGAGTGTCTCGTGGCCGGGGAGTGCCTCGCGGATGGACAATGGAAGGGATTGCATGGCTTAACCCGAGAGCGTGTTGAACGAAACGACGCGAAGAACATCGTTCCGTTGCAGGCTGACACGCTCCTGTTCCTCGCCGGATTCGTCGACGATGACGAAGCCCCAGTGGTAGGCCCCGACGTAGATCGTCCTGTCGACACCGTCGCCACTGCCAGGGAGATTCTCGACACAGCCAGAGAGACCTGCGATGCCAGCTCCAAGCGCGGTCAGGAACTCCCGCCGCTGTACTGTCGGAGACATGATCGTGCTATTGCGACTCCTTGCGGCTGAGTTTCGTCCGTCGTTCCTCGAACTCCTCATCGGAGAGATCACCGCGAGCGTACGCCACTCGGAGTTCCTCGAGTGCTCTATCGCCGGTCAGCGATGACCCGACACCGCCAACGAGGCCGCGATAGAGGCGATAGCCGATACCGACGAGGACGACGAGCCAGACGAGCATCATCCCGATGCCCCACAGTGGGGAGAGGCCGCCAGCCATTCCGCCACCCCACCACCAGCCCATCATTCCCATCATCGGCATCGCAAATACCATCATTAGCAGCGGGAACAGGACGATTACCGCCAGGACGATCAGGATGATGCGGAGCAAGCCGTCGGACGTGCGTTCTGTCGACATATGAACCACTAGTGAAGTTCGTCGACTGCGTCGATAAGCTTGGTCGGCTGCCAGTACTGCTCCAGTAATAGTCTCTGATTTGAGGGCAGCCGATACGTTGCTCCGTGTCTTCGCTAGAATGGGTCCCCCTGACAGTAGGCGACGACGTCAGGCGACTATGGTACGTCGGCGATCCACAGTCGTCAGAACATCCCCACGCACAGGCCCTGACAGGCATCAGTTCTCTTGATTCCGTACCAATCGTTCACGGCGTCGTTGGAACTCCGCTTCGTCGATCTCGCCTCGTGCGTATCGGCGTTGGAGGGTTTCCATCGCGGAATCGTCACTCTCGGGAGGTGCATCATCTCGACCCAGTGCCCAGTAGAGTAGTCCGGCAACCAGCCCCAGTATTCCGAGTGCCCCGCTGACGAACGGCAGCCCGCGACCCCAGCCACCGTTTCGGCCGTTCATCATCCCTGAACCAGACCCCATACCGGGACCCATTATTCCGCCATCGGAGTTTCCGTCGCCTCCGGTGCTGGACCCATATGCTATGGCACCCTGTTCGACGATCGCGTCGCTCTCGGGCACGTCGCCGTCCGGAATCGGACTCTCCGCGGCTGGACCGCCGGGGCTGCCGACGACGATGCGACCGACCATCCCGATTGACTTGTGTGGGATACAGTAGTAGTCGTACGTGCCTGGCTCTTCGAACGTGTACTCGAAGGATCCCGACGAGATGGTCCCGCTATCGAATACGCTGGCGTCAGATGGAATCCGGTTCTCGTAGGCGGTCGCCGAGTGTGCTCCGGCCGCTATCTCGAAGCGGACGGTCGTGCCGGGGTCGACGTGGAGCCCGATCGGGTCGAAGTAGTTGTTGGCCCATCCTGACAACGGGCGTCTCCTGGGCAGTGATTGGCCGAGCGAGTCCCGCCGTCGCGACTGTGCTGGCTCCGAGTGCTCCCAGGAACTGGCGTCTACTGTAGTTCATTATTTGATTGTTTGGTTTCCGTCATCTGCGTACGATGCTGGCGAGTCGTTGCGTGAGTCCGGTCGCTTGCTGGTCTGCACGTTCGATAGCCGCCTCCAGTTCGTCCCGGTCGACGATGCCGATGAACTCGTCAGTCCGCTCCCCGTTCGCATACACGAGCGTCGTTGGTGTCTTTCGGACGCCGTACTCCTCGGCCGTCTCCAGATCGGTCTAGATGTCGACCTCGCGAAATTCGACATCCGGATACGCATCTTCGATGCCTTCGTTTTTCTCTCGTTGCGTTGCGCACGCCCCGCACGTCTCCTGCGTGAAGAGGAGTACTTCCGTCATAGTAGCTAGTATGGTCTTGTACCTTTATCACATTTCTGTTCACATCCGAAAGCTGTGAGGGTCACAGATTTCGGAATCCAAGGGAAGCGGACGTGAGTAACGCGGGAGTTGGTGGTCGAGACGATTACTCCGACTGTTCGAGTCTCTCGCGGCGGGCTTCGAACTCTTCGTCAGTGAGATCGCCGCGAGCGTATGCCGTGCGGAGTTCTTCCATCGCGGGATCTCGAGATGTCTGCGTTTCGCTCATGCGCCGGAAGACGAGGTAGCCACCACCGAGGAGGATAAGGAGGAAGATGAGCGGGACGAGCATCCCGACGAGCGGCCACCATCCACCAGTCCCGCCATACTGACCCATTATCCCACCGTACCCCATCATCCCGCCGAATCCCATCCCCATCGTGAGCAACGGGAGCAAGATGATCGCTCCGAGGATCAGGAGCACGATGGTCGTGGTGTCGAGCTGGTTCGGTGAAGGCATCGAGATCAGGTCTCCGACTTCGATCCTAGTTCGTCGGTAACGGCCGAGAGAACACGCTCGAAGCGCTCGTTGACCTCGGTCGCGATTGAATCGAGCGCGTCGTTGTCTGCGATGCCGACTAATTGCTGCGGATCGACGGCACTCACCATGACCTCGCCGTCGTCGGTTTCGTAGACGATGACGTTACACGGGAGGAGTGCACCGAGTTCGATTTCTTCGGTCAGTCCCTCGTATGCCAGCGGGGGATTGCATGCACCGAGAATGCGGTACTGGCGGAACTCTTCGCCGAGTTTTTCCTTGAGCGTCGCTTGGATGTCGATGTCACAGAGGACGCCGAATCCTTCGTCTTTGAGCGCAGCAATCGTCGTGTCGACGACGTCGTCGAACTCACCGGTGACTGAAGTCTGTATTGTGTATTCCATGGAATATCATACCCCGTCCACGGGGTTAACGGTCGGGTGCCGCAACGGCGAGCGTTGGGGGTGTGGTGCACCGGTTGGAACAGCAGCGGTTCCGGTCATCCGGTACGTTCGAGCTGTTTTCGCCGCCGATCGAATGCGTCGTCCGAGAGCTCACCGCGGGCGTAGCGCTCGCGGAGAACCGACAGCGACTGCTCATTGTTCCCGCCGGACCCTCGATTGAGTAGCGTATAGCCGATGTAGAGGGGGACGGCGATGAGGAGCCCCATCCAGAGGAGCCCCCAGAGCCCCATCGTTCCGCCGAAAAGGCCCAGCTACTCCCGCCCATCATACCACCGCCGTAGCTCCCACTACTGTGGACAGCAGCCGTCCCAGTTGCCGCAACCAGCAGCGGGACAGAGAGTATCGCGAGTCGACGAGCAGTGCGTCCGATGCGAATGGTGAGTTGCGTCATTATCTTGAGTTGGTGAATCGTGGTGTTCGGCTGAAGCGATCGAAACGGTCAGGGCCTATCAGCAGTGGCTCTGCCCGTACATCCCGCCGTTGTAGTCGTCGTTAGCCCCATTGTGGTATTCCTCGTCAGCCATGTCCTGGGCCATCTCGTCGACGGTCACACCCATGTGCGACTCCATCCACTTGACAGCACCGGGGCCCATGTGCTCGGTCATGTGGTCTTCCATCCAGGCCGCCCAGTCGTCGGCGGTCCCGTCGTACGGGGGCGCGTCGTCTGCGGTCGTTTCGTTGCCGTGTGCGCTGACCACAGGCGCAGCGAAAGCGAGTCCGATGATCGCGAGCGCTACGAGCAGCCAGCGGCCGATGGTGAAGTTGGTCATTGCCATTCTCCTCGATTAGTCGTAGGACCCCTCTGGAGTTATCGCGATGGGTGTGAATCCGCGCAGGAGAACGTTCGAGAATGTGTATAGGGTGTTCTAATCGTTTTTCAGGAACAGAATCGTTCATAGCCGCCGAATTCGATGAGAATTCGGTTCGCCCTCCTTCTCCATCATGGACCGGTTGAAGCCAGCGATAGTGAGACGAGCTACTTTGGAATGTTAACGAATCTAGCTCAGCCATGGGTACATGGATGGGCTGGGACGTTTTCTGACTACTGCTATTGAAGACGGTGCTGATGAAACGAGGATCTCGCCCTCACGAGTCATGCGAAACGCGGATTGAGGGAGTAGCTGTCCGTGTCCAACTCACCAGCTGATTCAGAGTCTAGTATCTCAGTCGTCAACACGTTACGGACAGAAAATTACGACCCTGTCTCACCCATGGAGTGTTAGCCAAAGCTCTGTAAAAGATTGAACCCCATGTATCCTATATGGAGAAAAAGGAATACGCGATCCTCGCCGTCATTGCGCTCGCGACGGTCGCACTCGGTGTCGTCCCTTGTGGCCGTTCTTCGTCGAGAGCACGCGCCAGTTCCTGACGACGACCGCTGCGATGGCGTGGATCACGTGGTGGGCGCTCGTGATCGGCTTCACAATCGCCGGCGGCGTCGAAGCCTGGACCTCGAATGAGCAGGTCGCGGACCTCCTTGACGGTCACGGACTGCGCGAGATTGGCTACGGGTCGCTGTTCGGGTTCGTCTCCTCGTCGTGCTCGTACAGCGCGATCGCAACTGCGAAGAACCTCTTCAAGAAGGGCGGTTCTGCCGCCGCGACCATCGGGGCGTTCATGTTCGCCTCGACGAACCTCGTCATCGAGATCGGTATCGTGATCTACATCCTGTTGGGCTGGCAGTTCCTGGTCGCAGACCTCGTCGGCGGATTCATGCTCATCGGCCTGATGGCGTTCGGCTTCGTTTACCTTACTCCTGACAAGGTAATCGATCAGGCCCGGCAAAACGTCCTCGACGAGGGTGCCCCGACCGTGCAGGACCCCGTCTGCGGGATGGAGGTCAACCCCGAGGAGGCCGACTACTCGACTGAACACGACGGTCAGACATACTACTTCTGCTCGCAGTCCTGTAAGGGCAGCTTCGACCCGGAAGAGGCCAATACCACGATCCGCGAGCAGGCGACCTCCCTCTCGGGTTGGAAGGCGCTCGCGGACAAGCAGTGGTCGGAGTGGGGGATGCTCTGGGACGAAATCGCCATCGGGTTCATCTTTGCCGGTCTCATCGCTGGCTTCATTCCCGAGAGCGTCTGGACCTCCGTCTTCTCCGGGCCGACGTTCGGACTCCCAGTGTACGTCTTCTGGACGGCAGTCCTCGGTGCGGTCATCGGCGTCGCGACGTTCGTTTGCTCGGTCGGAAACGTCCCGTTCGGCGCCGTCCTCTACGCCAACGGCTTGCCGTTCGGATCGGTGCTCTCGTACATCTATGCGGACCTCATCGTCCCGCCGATCATGGACGCGTACCGTGAGTACTACGGCACGAAATTCGCGGCCATCCTCTCTGGAATGATCTTCGTCTCCGCCGTGCTCACGGGCTTTGTCATTCACTTCATCTTCCTCGGGGCGGGGGTCATTCCAGACCCATCGAGCGTCCAGATTGCAGAGGTAAAGATCGAGATGAACTACAAGATGATATTGAACGTCCTCGCAACGGTGTTCTTCCTATTCCTCTACTGGCTGCACCGTTCGGACTCGATCGGAGATGAGGAGCATGGCGAGCACGCTCACACAGCCGACTAACGCTCTCGGTCTCTCTCGTTTAGTCGGTCGGCATCTTTGCTGTGCCAGTAGTCGGTGATCGTGGTGACGAGTTCGTCGATGGAGCTGACCCCTCGGCTAGGACAGACACCCCGCGACCCCGGCGAAATAGAACTTGCACGCAATCTAGACACGGCTGGTGAAAACGGGGTCACACGGACGTAGCTCGTCTCGAGTTCAGCACCGATGGCGATGGTACCAAACGGTTCTAGTTCGCGGTAGCGATTGCTAGTGCGCTTGATTCTGCTGCAAGTCGTCACTCGGATAGATTCGATACGTCCGCCCCTGCCGTTCACGATACAACAATCCGCGCTTCTCGAGGGCGCTGACCGTCTGACTTACCTTGCTCTTCGAGAAGTCGGAGCGATCCCGCAGTTCGATCTGCGTAATGCCGGGCGAGGATAGGACTGGTTCGAGGATACGGCGTTCGTCTTCCGGAAGGAGGTCTAACACGCGAGCCTGTGGCTGAGATTCTGGATTGATGGACCCATCTGGTTGGGTGGTCCCCTCCGACGATTCGGCGATCTCAGGGTCGGTCGGAACCGCCATCTCATGCTGTGAGCGGACGTTTACGTCTGTGCTGGTGAGGTCGTCCCGGACCGCGAGATACCCCCCACCGATGACAGCCGAGATGAGGAGGGTTCCAAGGACGTACCAGAGCGGGTTCGTTCCGTGAACCGTCCCCATCGACGTGCCCATCATCGATCCCATCTGCTCGAAGGCCTGCTGTTGCTGGTACGCTTGCCAGCTGAGTACCCCGCCGATGATAACGACGGCAGCGACGAGGAGACCGACGACTGCATCGGCTCGCCGTCGATTCATCCATCCCACCTCGATATATCGTGATACTCGATCATGCCCGAGAGTTGGCGAGACATCGGTGTACCAGTTTTGATTGACCGAGACAAGAAGAGTCTGGATGGACTTCCCGAACACTCGTCGAGGTCGAGCGTTGAAGTGGCTGTTCACGTCCGTTTTGGACGGGAAGGCCAAACTCTACGACCACACCCACAAGGAACTCGTGTTCTTCAAACAGCGGCTCGAATCTGAGACCGCCACGTCGACTCCGTAATCGATACCAGCGGGCCGATCTCTCGACTGTGATCCGGCTGCGGATCGACGAATCGGTTGAGAACGCATATCTGACACTCAGCGTAGTAATCGGTAAATCCGCACCAGACCATCTCTACTCTATGGAGGATCACTCTAGCCACGATCGCCACAGTCAACCCGAGGGATACAGCCTTGGCGGACACGCTTCACTGGGTGGACTGTCGGTGGACGCAAACGACTTCGCTTCGTACCGATGGACACGCGCTTCACTCCAGGCGACCCATCGGACTGGAGCTTTCAGATCGTCACGTCGAACGGTGATATCGTAACCGAGTTCGACGAGGCTCACGGACAGCGCAGCCACCTGATCGTCGTCCGTCGGGATCTGACCCGATTCCAGCACCTCCATCCGATGCTCAACGCCGATGGAACGTGGCGTGTTGGGGAATTCTCCCTCCCCGATCCCGGTGTCTACAGGGCGTTCGTCGACCTAGTCGTCGACAGTCGACCGACGACGCTCGGATTCGATCTCTTTGTCCCCGGTCCGATGGAGGTTGCGCCGCGCCCAGATACCTCATACCGTGCAACGACAGACGGATACGATATCGAACTCCGTACTGGCGGGATACTCGCCAGCGAGTCGGTCGAGTTAGCATTCGAAATCAGCAGTGAAGATGGGCCCGTGTCGCGTCTGGACCCGTATCTCGGCGCACTCGGCCATCTCGTTGCGCTCCGTGAGGGTGATCTCGCCTATCTGCACGTCCACCCCGAAGAGACGAGTCCCGACAGCGGTAGAGTCGTATTCGGCGCGCAGTTCCCAACTCCTGGCCGGTACCGGCTGTTCCTCCAGTCGAAACCGGACGGGACGCTCATCACGACCCAGCACGATATTCGAATCGAGAGCTAACAGCTGGTGATGAGTGCCCCCGAAGCGGATGAATTCATAGCCCTCTGCAGGAGATTTCATCTTCCACAGGGGCAGATGCTGTTCGGTTCGTAGCCGTGCCTAACAGCGAAAATTCGACGGTCAGACGTCCGATGTGTGGTTCGTTCTGTCGGCTGGTTTGTACCAGTCTCGTTTTGTGTCGATGTGGCCCTCCCCGAAGACCCAGACATATTTGTCATCAGCCGTTGACATTATGGGCGGAGGATTGTGTGATAATGACACGCAATACTACCCAACGATCCCGGCGAACAGTTCTCAGACACGGTGCCGTGCTCGCGGGGGCAGCTGTGCTCGGTCTCGCCTCGTCTGGCAGTGCGACCGCCGCTCCCGGGAAACCGGACACGACACCGCCCGCGAGGAGGTTTCCTGTGAGCTCCGAGAGGATGTCTGCCTCGGTGACGAGCGTGCCGAGGAGTAGTAACGCGCCGCTACCGGCCACTCCCCATCCGAGCAGAGCGGGTCTTCGACCCGTGGCGGAGTCGGTGAACCGTCTCATTCCTGCGATTCCACCGACGAGAACACTCCCTAGTACGACGACAAACAGCAGGAAATTCCGGACGATGACCCCGGCGAGCGCGCTGGTCACTGCGAAGATACCGAGCAAGCCGGGCGTGATGCTACCCGTGGATGCAAACACGACGAAGGGACCATCTCTCGCGTCGGGGAGTTCTGTTGCCGTCATCCGATTACCTTCGACGGTGCCGAATCCACTGGCGATCGTCATCCCCTCTGGTGCGACTACCGTCAACTCGTCGGCACCGAGGCCGGTGTAGACGTACGCGCCGGGGGAATCGCGGAAGTACGTGAGCGTCTGCGTCCCAAAGACGCTCTCTCGAACAACACCGAGTGTCCGGTACCAGACCACGAACGTTCCGTTGACGGCGTCCGCAGCGAGTAGCTCGTGTTCGATGCCGGAGCCGTATCGAACGCCGAAACTGTCGCCGGCGACCGCGCAAGCGAGTGATTCGTTCGCTGCAAGGCGGTCCAACACGGACTCGTTCGTCGGGACGACACGAGCCGTCCAGGTCGCAGACCCGTTGTCGTGGACCCGGACTGTTGCCTCACCGTGACGGGCCTCGGTCGCAAGTCCATGCGAGGCTGCTGCGCGGACGAAGCCATCACCACACGGTGGACAGGCCGACACCGGAGCGGGACTGGCAGTGACGGGGACGGCCGCACCGACGATGACGAGGATCACCAGCGCAGAAAGCGCGAACGGGAGGACTCGACGAGAATTCATTTCGAAAAGGATGTTCACTTCAGTGGAAAAAGAACTGGGTTGGCTACAATCGGCGTTTGAAATACGACCCCGTGTTACGTCAGTCGAGCTGGCGGACTCAGCCGTTTCGAACCCAAACCAATCTGGCGAGTCTCTATCGAATCAATCGGCTCCCTGCTGAAGTTCCTCGTATCTCTCCTCGAACCGGGATTCACACGAGGGACAACGGAACTGATACAACTCCCCGTCGATGCGGGTCGCTGTCCCCTCGGTATCGACCGTATTCCCGCACTGAACGCAGGTGAGCGCGAACTCCGTCCCGCCGAGATCGGGCGACCAATCAGCGCCTGCTAGAAGCGTTACTCCGAAATCTGCGATTGCTCCGTCTTCGAGCGTGTCGTCGAGCCAACTCGCAACATCGTTGTCCGGCACTCGCGCATAGACGACCAGATCGGCTTCAGCAGTGGTGAATACGTGTTCGACCGCTCCCTCGTTGAGCAGGAGATCTTTGATTGACGCGACTCCCGGCCCATCCGATGTAACATCCAGCGTCAGCAACACGGGAATGCCCTTCCGGAGTTGGGAGCGGTCGACGTCGAGCGTGAACCGGTTGATGATGCCCCTCTCCTGCAGTCTCGCCACCCGATCCGACATGACCGGTGCCGAGAGACCGACGATGTCCGCGATATTACTGTACGGTCGAGAGCGTTCGACATCAGGATCTGGAGTATTTCGGGATTGGTTTCGTCGAGGTCGCGCATAGTGGACCAACGGCGACAATCGACGAAAGCATCTCAGCGGATACTGGTTAGTGTCCAAGCTTTGGATTGGTCATCACCCACTATATCGAAGGGAAAATCCGCATAAGAAAGGGGAACGTAGGTGTTCTTGTATGTCGACAACCATCACCGTCGAGGGCATGTCCTGCGGCCACTGTGAACAGACAGTCGAAGACGCACTTCGAGAGGTGAGCGGCGTGACCGACGCGACCGCCAATCGAGAAGCCGAACAGGCGAGCGTCGAGGGCGATGCTGACCTCACAGCACTCGTCCAGGCCGTCGAGGACGCTGGCTACACCGCCCACGCCTGAGACACGCCGGAACACACCGACGAACGCCCCGCCGTTCTCGTTCGATTCCAACCCTCTCGATGTCACCGCGCAGTATCAGGGCCTGGACAATATAATGGGAGACGGCACCAACACCCACGCCATGAGCAACCATCCAGATCACGAGCATTCCGGAACCCCCTCCGCGGAGCCACAACCTTCGAATCAATCCGACAGATCTGTCTACTGTTGTCGAATTTGCCAGTTAGAAGCAGATTCGGAACGGCGAGCAACAGCCCACGCGTCATCCGAGCAGCATTCCCTTCCTCCGGAGCACGAAGCACACACTACGGCGGATGAGGGCACCACGGAATCCGAGCACTCGGACGAACACGCGCATCACGAGCACGAAATCGAGGACGGGCACCGCCAAACCGAACCCGAACACGCACAGCACGGAGAAGCAGTCCACGAACACGACCACGGTGCGCACGGTCACGAAGAGGGTCCACACGAGGAGCACGGGGTCCACACCGACCACACGGGCCACGAAGGGATGTTCCGCCGACGGTTCTGGGTGTCGCTCGTCCTCTCGGTACCAGTCATCTTCTTCAGCGAGTTCATCCAGGACGTCTTCGGCTACACTGCGCCGACGTTCCCAAGTAGTGTCTGGATCACGCCCGTCCTCTCGGTAATCGTCTTCGCGTACGGTGGGGTGCCGTTCCTCTCGATGGCCCGAACGGAACTCGAAAACCGTGAGCCGGGGATGATGATGCTCATCTCGCTGGCGATCACGGTCGCGTTCGTCTACTCGATTGCGAGCCTGTTCCTCGAGGGAACGACGCCGTTCTTCTGGGAACTTGTCACGCTGATCGACATCATGCTGCTGGGCCACTGGATGGAGATGCGGTCGGTCCGGCAGGCGTCCGGAGCGCTCGACGAACTGGCCAAACTCATGCCCGACATCGCCGAGCGCGTCACCGAGAGTGGGGACACGGAAGAGGTTCCTGTCTCCGAACTCGGCGAGGACGACATCGTTCTCGTCCGTCCGGGTGCGAGTGTACCTGCGGATGGGGAAGTCGTCGAGGGGGAGTCCTCAGTCGACGAATCAATGATCACCGGCGAGTCTCGTTCTGTCGATAAGGAACCCGGGTCGGACGTCGTCGCTGGCACGGCCAACCAGGACGGCAGCCTCCGCGTTCGCGTCACGAAGACCGGTGACGAGACGACACTGGCGGGTATCATGCGACTCGTCGACGAGGCCCAGCAGTCCAAATCCCGCACGCAGCTGCTGGCCGACCGGGCGGCCGGCTGGCTGTTCTACGTGGCACTTGGCGTCGCAGCGATTACGGCCGTTGCGTGGGTCGTCGCGGTCGGGTTCAACATCGGCGTACTCGAACGCGTCGTGACGGTTCTCGTCATCGCGTGTCCGCACGCACTCGGTCTGGCCGTCCCGCTTGTAGTGGCGATCAACACCTCCACTGCTGCCCAGAACGGGATGCTCATCCGCGACCGCATCGCCATGGAGGAGGCCCGAAATCTCGATACGGTGATGTTCGACAAGACCGGGACGCTCACGAAGGTCGAACAGGGCGTCGTCGGAGTCGAGACGGCAGGCGACTGGGACGAACAGCGGGCGTTCGAGGTTGCGGCGGGCGTCGAAGGTGACTCCGAACACATGATCGCTCGCGCCATCCGGAACGCCGCCGACGAACGTGACATCAAACGGGCGAAGGTCTCGAGCTTCGAGAACCTCCGTGGTCTCGGCGTCAGAGCCACAGTCGATGGCGAGACAGTTCATCTGGGTGGCCCCAACCTGATCGAAAAACTCGATATCGACCGCCCCGACGACATCACTGCCTTCGCCGAGGAAGCCGGCTCGAACGCACAGACGGTTATCTACCTGATTCACGACGAATCCGAGGTCGTCGCGGGGTTCGCGCTGGCGGACGTCATTCGGGAAGAGAGCAGACAGGCCATCGAGGCACTGCACGGGATGGGCATCGAGGTGGCGATGCTGACCGGCGACAGCGAAGACGTCGCGAAGGCCGTCTCCGAGGAACTCAGCATCGACCAGTACTTCGCGGAAGTCCTGCCCGAGGAGAAAGACACCAAGGTCGAGCAGCTCCAGTCCGAGGGAAAACTGGTCGCGATGGTCGGTGACGGCGTCAACGACGCCCCAGCGCTCACCAGGGCTGACGTCGGCATCGCCATCGGCTCCGGGACCGACGTGGCCATCGAGTCGGGCGACATCATCCTCGTCGACAACAACCCTCTCGACGTGGTCCGTCTTATCAAGCTCTCGAAGGCGAGCTACCGGAAGATGCAGGAGAACCTCGTCTGGGCGACCGACTACAATGTGTTCGCGCTGCCACTCGCTGCAGGAATCCTCGCACCCATCGGGATTCTACTGTCGCCGGCCATCGGTGCCGTGTTCATGTCGCTGTCGACCATCATCGTCGCGATCAATGCCCGCCGACTCCGGGGAGTCGATCTCTCGCCATGACGACGCTGATCGTCGGAGGCTACGGATCGGTCGGTCGCACGGTTGCAGAAGAACTGGCCACTGCGCCTGACGATCCGAGCGCAGTGATTATTGCTGGTCGCGACGGGACCAAAGCGAACGCCGTCGCCAGCAAGTTCGGCGACCACGTCTCTGGTGTCGCGTTCGACTTCCAGGAGACGGATTCGTACGCTCGTGTCCTCGAAGATCTTGACCAAGTCGTAATGTGCGTAGATCAGTCGGGGACGACGTTCGTCGAGGCGTGTCTGGAACGGGAATCGATTAGATCGACATCACAGCCGCGGACGAGTTCTTCCGCAAGGTCGAATAACTCTACGATTTTACGCGAGACAACGGTACGACAGCGATACCAAGTGTCGGACTCGCACCAGGTATCTCTGTCTTCCACGACATCAGTCTAGTCCTAACCCCCCCACACAAAACTGCCAGATTATCTATGATTCTATGAAAGAAGGGCACAACTCTGCCTGAAATCACGTCATGCACTTTTCAGAGCTCTTATCGCATGATTTCGGGAGTACAGGGATATCATCTGCAGAAACACCAAACGAGCCACCAGGTACTTTGATTGGATACTGCTCAGGTCCGCACACTATGAGACCACTATACTCTCGAATCCGAGTGTTTCACCACCTCGTCAAGCACAATTTTCACCAATCACCGTATTTCGTAGTTCGTCGAGGGGATCATTACTGCCTGAAAACCGCCCGACGACACTATAAACAAATTTGAATGTGTTTTATCCCTCTCTGCACCTCCCAAATTATCCAAAGGAAGACTAGGGTACACCGGTGCAAACGCCGCTGGGTCTCTCCGGCCGAGAGGCCATCAAACGACAACTGTTTCTAGCCGATATATCAGAATTCACTCACAGGGTGGTGATGCGATCCGCGATGGAGTTTGTCGCCCCCGAGAGGGACGAGGGGGCTGTCGTAGGCACCCCACTCAACAACCGTGTCATCTGAACACGAGCAACAGCAATCACGACTCTCTAGCGAGCAGGCGGAGCAACTGAGCGAAGAATCGCGGACAGATCTCGAACTGACGCTCCCTCACAACAGAAGTCAGACTGGCATCGTCTCATTTGTCGAGTGCGCACTCGTCGAACTCACCCACGAAGACGTCGGAGCCGAGTTCGTCTCGACGAGCGTAGCGGGCGTGAAGCGAACACAGTTCATCGCCGTCGACGACGTCGGCCAGCGGTTCCAGAAGCGGTATTTCGACGAGCGTCTCGGCTGGCACGAAACGACAGTCAGCCGTGAAGCGGTTCGTGAGGAGTTGGTCAACCGACTCACACAGCGGTCGTCACTGGGCTGTGGTGTGGGTCAGCATGGCGTCGTTGGCGACCCCGACAAATTCCAGGTGATGCCAGTTCGGAAGCTGCGAGTTCAGGAGTGATGTCTTAACCAACAATAGCATAAGACCATAACGTCTGTTGGTTAAGATTGTGGCCAGTTGGTGGATTCCACCCCGCACAAAGTCAGGAAACTATTCCCCGAAGTAAGAACTATATCCTGTGCCACGCAAGAACAAGTATGTCCAATAGCGAGTCTCCAGACGGCCCGCCTTCCTTCGAGGATGCGTTTCGTGGCGACGATGTTGAGCAACGCATCTACGGGACGATTCTCCAGACTCGTGAGCCGACAACAGCGAGCGCCATCGCCAACGTCGCCGACTGTGACTCGAAAACTGCTCGGAAATATCTGGGCTGGTTCAGTGAACTCGGTATCGTCACGCGCCACGACGGCCATCCAGCCACATACGAGCGCAACGACGCCTACTTCGAGTGGCGGCGAATCAACCAGCTCGCGGTCGACCACTCCGTTGAAGACCTCCAGCAGCGCGTTCGGGAACTGAGCTCGTGGATCGAGGAGTACGAGGATACGTATGGTGCTCCGACGCCAGCGGCTGTCGACGCCGTCGCCACTGCAGAATCGAGCGACGACCGAACAATCGATGACGTGTACGGTGACCTCGGCGACTGGGCGACTGCCATCAAGGAGCGAACACGCTACGAACGTGCCCGTCAGCAACGCGCAAGCACTGAAACCGAACAGGTATCCGGGTAGTCACACCGATGGTGCCGCCCACAGGTGACGGCGGAAGCCCCGCCCCTATCGATCGCCCGATACTCGAGTTCCTGCGGACGCGTCTCCAAGCAACGGGCCAGGTCGCAACAGCACGTATCACCGACGCGAGCGGCCATCTCGAACTTCGTGTGACACTCGCGCCATCGTACTATCCGGACTCCGTCGAGGAGACGACTCTGACTGTTCGCTGGTACACGAACGACGACTTCAAAATTCACTACCGGGAGGTTCAGTCAGACCGCTCCTGGGAATGTCGGTGGGATCGTCATCCCAACCCTCACAACACCCGAGACCATTTCCACCCCCCACCGGCTGCCCCTACCCCCGGCGACGATGCTTCATGGCCGACCGACCATCGCGACGTGCTTCGGCTCGTCCTCGACGAAATTGAAGACCGGATAGCGACCCTGTGGAGTGAGTAAGGGATGTCCCAAAGGTGAACTTATATCGCGAACAATTTCGTCACTCCGCTGCGAATTAACCAACACAGAACCATAGCCCCCTTGCACCGTTGGTTAAACACGTAGCAGAGAGCAGTTTGTCCGCGCCTGAGAGGCCGAGGCGCGTAGATTCGCGCCGACGTGATTCCCATGCCCGGTACAGACACACTCGACGATGCATCAGCCGACCACGAACGGTTTGAAGCGGAACTCGTCGCACAGGACCGAGATGCCGCCCGCGTCGCAATAGCGGATATTGACGACGAAAGGGCCCATTCTCTCGTCAACAACCTCGTCGACGACGACGTCGTCATTCCCATCCCCAACGAACGCGTTCTCGTCCACGAGCCAAGCGACGAAGCATTCGACTCGATTCTCCAACTCGCACTCTTCCATCGGGGCTGGACTGCCGCTCACGACACCGACGAGGGAGGAGAGTGATGCAACAGACACTTGCTGGCTGTACCTTCTGTGATGCGCTCTTGATGTGAAGTCACGGGGTTACGACCCACAGAAGTTCTGGGTGGCGAAAACCTTCGTGCCGTCATCAACCTCAACGACGGCGATCCCGATGCCTTCCTTGCTGAATCGGTCTCGAAGCAGATTCTCTCGATGCCCCGGAGAGTTCATCCACTGCGTCACAATCCCCTCAGCGAGGGCCTTGTTCGTATCGTAATACTGTTCGCCGTCATCGGTTCGGACGCGTTCTTTGTACCACGTCTGCGCGATGTTCTCCCCACTGAGTCGACAGTCGATACCGAACTGCTCGTAGCGATCTTCCATTGTCTCACCACTTGGAGAGTCGTGCGCGAAATACTCATCCTCAGCCATATCCTCAGAATGGGAGACGGCGACCTCCTGCAAGTCTGCGCTGTACTGGAGGGTACTGACGCCTTCTTCGGACCGCCGTGCGTTCACGGCGTCGTGAACGAACTCTTGAACCCGTTGAGCGTCGAGGTCTTCCCCGAATAATCCCTCACCACCACTGCCAGTTTCGCTTGCTTCGGTCGTCAACGTCGATGCACCACCGCTGGTCTCACCGCCCTGTCCGCCAGTATTGAGATTCGGGATGTCGACACCAGAGAGATTGATCGGGGAGTCGATCACGCCGGTTTGGGCGGCGCCGATGGCACCGAGAAGTGTTGTGAAGAGACCACCGATGATTCGACGACGAGTCACCACTGGCGACTTCGAGCCTGCTTCGTCGAACGAGGGCTTCTCTGGGGTCTGGTGCGACCGGGGTTTAATGCTCCCATCGGCATTGACATCAGGTCCCCTCATACCCGTTTTTTCGGGGGTCTTCCCAGCTGCTCTCGACGACCCCGAGGCATGCCGTGTTCGAGAGGGGCGGCTCTGGCCTGTTTTCTTTGACTGCCCGAACGTGGGTTTCGGAGGCGTCCGTGACCTGCTTGGTCGCCGCGAAGAGGATTTGCGAGTTGAGTCGGTGGATTGTTTTTGGTAGTAGAGGCCGGGGCAGTCGTGTTTTTCGGGGAGTCGGTGGTCGCCACAGACTCGTTCGCGACAGTAGTTACAGCGGGTGCTGAGTCCTTCTTCTTCGAGACTCGTCCCGCAGTAGTGGCATTCCCTCGCTCCCATATTGATACAGAGAATGTAGTCTTCTTTGATATGAATGTTCGGTTGAGAGAGACCGCAATTGATCCTGGCCTGTAGTCACCGAAAGAGAAACGCGACAGATACCGTTGACGTCGAGCAGAGACACATTATAATAGCGTCTGCAACTGTGTACTCATCCGGCCGCATGCCGTCGCGCAGCCGAGTGTGTGATGACTTGCAGACGCTACTATAGAAGACGCCCTCGTTTCGAGGACTAGCGATTCTGACTGGAAGTCAATTGGGGGAGAGTCTCAGAGAAGAGGGTATCAAGTGTTTCCCACAGGATTTCTGAAGGGACGTTCGCCTCTATCTCCGCTGGCCTATGATGTGTCTCCTCGGAGTCTGCTAGAGAGTATTGGAAGTGGACTGGACCGAGATCGGGGTGGTCATCGTCACGATGCCACCCACAACTGAGTCCTGTATTCGGATCTGCGTAGTGAATGCGATACTGTTGTCCCTCTTTATCGAATCGCCACTCGACATCGAGAGTTGGTGACTGGGGGCCAGTCGGAGAGCTAACCCGGTCGGAGTCTATTGTCGCACGTATCGAGGTCTTGATTATGCTATCAGGTTCGTACGTGACTGCAGTGACGGTGGGGTATCGTTGGAGGATGTCTTTCAATTCCCGGTAGACTTGCCTATCGATGTCGCCTGAGAGCCCCATGTGTTCACGCCGAGATCGGGTCTGGGTCGTCAGCCCAGTCGTATTCGTTGAGTGCGGCTCTCACTACTGGGATGCGGTTGGTGAGGTGTTCCCATTCTTTCGCGATGTCACGCCGAGTCTCACTCTCTGCTGCATTCTCAACGTCTGCGATGCTTGCTCTGAGTTCCCCAGGTGCCTCTACGCTGTACGTTTGTTTCCAGTCTGTGATTTTATTCCGCATGGTCTCAAGGGCATCGGTGAGTTCTTCGCGGGAGTGGGCTCGCTGGAGTTCTGCTACCTCTCGGTATTTCGCCATGAGTTGATCGATACAGTACAGCGTTTGGTCTCCTCGGTCGGTTTTTCGAAGGACGTTGTCTTCGACGAGCTGGTCAAGGTATTTCTGAGCGGTTTTCGTGGAGACACCTGTTTCGTCGGCTACCCAAGACGCTGACCGAGGGTGGTGGAGTGTCCGACCGGCACTCCGGACTCGTTCTCCTCGTGTCCGATTGTCGCGGTTCTCTTCTTCGTTGGCTGGCATACCAAGACCTACGAACTGCTGGAACATATATCCACTAGGTCGGAGAAATAGTCTAGGACGGAGATTGATGTTTTATAGGACCTGTGCGGCGCCGAGAGGCTCAAACTTCCTTAGTCGGTCTCGCCTTCCAGTTCTTCTAACATGTCTCTGTAGACTTGAATCGGCCTACTATCTACCTCGGTTGTCTCGACGGCGCTTTTGAGGAAACCCCATCGGGACATGGATGCACCTTGTCGACTCAGGAAGGCCGGTTGTATCGGTGGAGGGTACTCTCCCTCTTCGCCCGGGGAGTAGTCAACGACGGTGAGGCTACGTGTGTCAACGCTGAGGACTCCGTTTGACTCGTTGACCGAAAGTATGACCACTGCTTCCTCCCAGCCATCGGTTTCAGGTATAATACCTTCAACCTCGCAGTTCTGGCACCGAGCAGCGTCAAGTGACCATCCATCTGGAAGGTCCACCAGTAATTCTAAGTGCGCCATATCGTGTATTCTGGCGATATCATACATGATTGGTTCCTCGATGGACATTTTAGTATTGCAGAAGTCACAGTAGAATGAACCACGCCGTCCCACCTCCTCGCCATGAAGGTCGTGCTTTACTCGCTGTTTGTTTAATTTGGAGGATACACCAGACATATAACACAGATATATAATCTTAGTATAAATTTCTATTGGGGCGTATGTTGGTGATCGGTGGAAGACGCCCTGACGAGGATGCTGATCGTCCTATGAGATGTTCGAGAACGCCTGCCGAGAGATAGGGAGGATGCCGCGACCGAGGAGTCGGACACTTGCGGGGTCGGGAGACGTTCACGGCGCTTCGCGCGGTGAGCTCGGGAAACGGAGCCTCCCGATGATCGAGACGCTCTCACCCTTTGGCTGATTGACCGCAATACTCTTTACCAATTCTCTGTAAACTGTAAACACCTCGTTGCCCATGTCACGGACCTCAAACCGAACCAACGGCGATGTCATCCGAGACTTCCTCTCGGTCGCCGATCTCCTCGAAGAGCCACAGCTCGCCCAGCTGTATGCGTACCTCGCCCGAGAGAGGGAAGCGACCGTCCAAGACGTAATGGACAACCTCGAACTTGCCCAGGGGACAGCCTACAGCTACGTCAACCGGCTCGTCGACGCCGGCGTCGTCGACGTCACTGACGATGAGCAGCCCCGCCGGTACGCCGCCCGGGCAATCGACCTGACTGTGACGACGGCCGCCGGCGACCGCGAGTATACGATCACGCCGGCGCTCATCGACGCCGTCGGCCGCCGCGAGACGAATGACGATATCGACACGTACATCGACCGGCACGGCGTCGCCGGCCTCGCGACCGCACTCACCTACGCCGTCGCTCGGGAGCGCGGCGAGGTGACCCACCGGCTGATGGCCGAGGACCTCGACATCTCGCCGCTAGCCGCGGAGATGATTCTGCAGGCGCTTCACCCCGTCGTTCACGAACACTACGACATCGAAGAAGCAGGGACGGGACTCGACGAATTGGATATCGACGACGGCGACGCAGCTGACGACGCGTGAGCCGGCTCCACATCGCCGACACCGGCCTGTTTGTCGCGATGGGACAGCCCTCGAACAGTCGGTACCAGGCCGTTCGGCGGTTCGCTCGCCGAAATGACATCACCTTCGTCCTGCCCGAACGGGTGTACGGGGAGCTGACCGTCGACGACCCCGACGTTGAGGAAATGCCGATTGACACCGCGATCGACGAGGACTGGGCGACGGTTGCGGCGCCGCTCGAGTTCTCCGAACCGGTCGTCTCGCGGGTGATGGACGGGGTCCAGCGGTACATCGCGAACGCCGACGACCGACCAGCCGACGAGGTTGAACGTGCCGACGCGGCCCTTGCTGCGCTAGCTGGCCAGCATCTGAGCGCGGGGACGGCGAGGTCTGCATCTACACGACCGATATCGCGGCCGGTGAAGGGGCTGAAACCGTACTCGCGAGCGAGGGGTACGGTGACTCGGTAACATTCGTGAACGGGTTCCGGTTCATCGAGGATCTGGTCGCCGGTGACAGCTGACCGATTTCTAGTCTGAGTCGGTGAGAGAGGAACTCGAAAGCCCTCGGCCGCTCGACGTTCCGCGATCGCGCGAGACGAAGTCTCGCTGGCCCTCATTCGCTCCTGAAGACTCGCTCCGCTCGTCTTCCGTGCTCCCGCTCGTTCCACTCGCAGGAACCCCGCTCACGAGGACGCCGCTGTGCGCCTCGTGCCCGCGGTGCTTGTGGGGTCGGGGGACGACCGAGGCGGCCTCGCCCTTTCTAAGTCCGCCAGGATTGTAGCTGGCTCACCGAGCGACGTGGCTGGCTGGACAGGTGTGTACGTACCGGCCCGCCCCGCTCGCCGCTGCCGCCTTCCGGTGAGCAAAGCTCACCGACGTCCCGCTCACTCTGTTCACGGGACCTCCGCGTCGCTCGCGACTGACCATTCCGGGCTGCCTGCCTGCAGTGGCGGGCGGGCTGCCGGGCTAAAATGAATGTGCCCTCGACGCCAGCGGGTATGCCCGTCGGTTGCGCCCCTTGCAGGCTTTCGCGTTCCAGCGCTTCGTGCCGCCTGCGCTGGCGCGCGCCACACCGCGGCGCGCGTGCTCGACGACAGTCGCGCTGGACACGGACCCGCGGATCGGGCCGGACACGAGCGGGCATATCCCGCTGGACGCTCGCTCCGGGCGGGTCGGCGCGCGGTGCTGGTTGAGCGTCTCTCTTCTGAGCGCTCTCGCTCGCGCCCCAGGGGGCGCTCGCGAAGGCGCGAGCGAGAGCGCATAGATGGGTCTGTCGGTCGTTGTGGTGCGAAGAACCGCGATGTCGTAGCATCGCGGTGTCGGGCGCGTGAGCGCCTTCAGGAACCTGTGAGTTCCAATGTCAAGTAAGAACGCTACCAGTCAAGTAGTTTCGGTCGATGAACAGGCATTCGAGAACGCGGACGAAGCGGCGGTGGACGAGGACGGCTTCGAGGTCGTCGACGAAACGCCGGAATTCCAGGCGACGGTGCAGATGGAGACGCAGGCGAAGGTGGATGCGAATCACCCGGACGGGATGATCGACACCAGTGACGATCGGATTTACGGTGCGACCCTCGAACAGGAAGAGCGCATGCGGGCGCGGGAAGCTGAGCTGGAGCGCATCAGTGCCAAAGCAGAGCTGGGTACGCAAGATGGTCGGGAGAAGCGGACGCGAGATATCGCAGCGAAGCGGAGCGCTGAGCGGCGTGCTGAGTTCCAGAAGCGCGCGGCGAGCGTGGACCCGTGGGCTGATCCGGAGCGAGACGATCCTCGTGCAGAACTCTCGCAGGAGCAGTTGGCGGCGGTAAACACGCAGTCGATACGGCTGGCGGAGAAGTTGGATGGTTGGTCGCGAGCAGCGATCGGGCGGCGGCTGGGTAAAGCTGTCGTCGGTGGAAAAGACCTGATGAGCGCGGTCGTCGGGGTGTTCGAGGAGCTGCAGACGGCGCCAGGGCAGGTGGTTCCCATCGAGGAGCTCGAGGACGTCAATCGCAAGGAGGTGAGCATCAAGGGGACTGTGACCACGTTGTGGAAACCGTCAAGTTCAGCGATTTCCCAAGTGGGACTCATCGAAGACGAGAGCGGGAAAACGAAGTTCACCAGCTGGGTGGCGAGCGACCAGCCGTGGATTGAGGAGGGCGAGCGCGTTCGCATTCACGGAGCGGCGAAGAACTGGTACAACGGGCGCGTCTCCGTGGCCCTGACTGGGTGGAGCACCGTTCACTTCCCTGAGCGCGGTCGGTGGTGGGAAGCATAGCAGTGTATGCGGCTTTCTTTTTTTGCTACGTGCCGGACCGACCCAGACCCCACCGCCCCACCCTCCGCTCCGTGCTCGCTTCGCTGCGCGCGCAGCCACAACCTTAGGTAGGTCAGTGATTCAAGGAGACTCCTGTCGAAAGACAGTCTTTCTGCACTTGAAGCGGTGAGGCGCCGACCTATCCTCGGCGTCCTGATTTCGATGGAAGCAGAGAAAAGTTGATCAGGCGTATATTCACTCCTAGTTCTTATTTCAGTTGAGTACTCAATTGCGGCTATGAGTCAATCGGACGCTGTAGACGCTCTTCTCCGAGAGTGGCGTGAGAAAGTTGACGAGCTGGAAGGCCAACCACAGGAAATCAAGCAACAGCAGGACAGTTTCTACAGAGGGAGCTGGGATGCAGCACGTGAACGTGCCGAGCCAGAGCTTAAGCGGAAGGCGGTACAAGATTGTATCGACGATCTTGAAGAGAGCACCACCACTGACGAGTTCTTAGAGTCATTAGCAGATTGGCGGAAGGAAGCTGATGAGCTAGATAAGAGGATCTTGGACTCCAATAAGTGGTTCAGAAAATCCACGAGAAGATTCCAATTAGAGTCCTGCATCGAAGAGTTTGAGGGAGCATTTCCGGACGACAATTTCAAGGAGTGCTTTCGATGTGGTTCTTTACAGGAGCCGGTTAGTGATAAGAGACGTAGCGAGGGGTTCCGATGGGAGTGTGTGGATTGCGGATATTAGTCTCATATCTGGAGCCCTCGATAATCGTTGTCTGATCTAAAACTCGTGATCTGAGAACGGATCGGATTGGTGCGACTGCTGCTGGAGCTTGGAGACGTCAATCAAATCTCGTAGATTGATGTCGGTGTATTCGTCGATCAGGATGGCGATTGTGATGAGCAGGAAGATAACCGCCCCTACGTCTGAATTGAGTCCATCTCTGATCGATTCTCGGCGTCGAACCGTGTTCTGCTGCTCACGGGAGAGACTGTCAGCAATCTCTGCTGCTTCCTCAACCCACTCGCTGATGTTCTCTCTACCGTTGTCTCGTTTCCAGTCATAGGTCGAGAAAATACTGGATAGCGTACGCACATGGTTACCATCCTCGACAACGAATTTCTTCAATGGGTTTGTCCCGCTGAAGTCGGTACTGCCTTCTTTATCCTTCAGAGAATGGATTTTCACACCGACGATGCCGTTTCCTCTTTCGATGCTCTTCTTGGTTTCGTAGTGAACCCAGTCTCTCTCTGCAGTCTCGTTACCGATGAGAATGACTGTGACAGAGGTACCGTGGAGCTGTCCGTTGATCCATCTCCGGATCTTCTCATCAGTTGCTCGTTTGATTTTCTCCTGCTCTGCGGCATCGAAGAACCCTGCTGCTTCACGGTCGTTGCTGGTCACCCAACTGTTTCGGACTTGGTTCACTCGCCATACGTCTCGGCCGTAGTGGAAACTGAAGAAGACTCTTCTAACCAAAGATTTCCCCTCCGTTAATGCAGATCAGGATTACTGTGTAAATGATGAGTAGTCCGGCGATCGTGCCGTAAAATGTGAACATGGATCTGGTTGTCATCAGCTGAGTGGTTCCATCGACTTCGTCCTCGAACCGAGATGGGTCCATGTTAAATAGGTGCTCGTCAGTATCGTCGCGGTTGAGCCGAACCCAGTCGAATAATTTCCGAAACTTTCTCTCCTGTCTCAGGTAGTAGGCATCAAGGTACCAGAACCCGATGAGAGGAATAAAAGCGGCAAATAGCTGGAAGTTATTCGTCCGGAATAGGAGTGCGACAACCACCAAGGTAACTGTCCAGCCCTTGATCTTGAATGAGTTGGATGCCTGCCTATCGATGATGTTCTGTATGTGCTCCAATTCTTGATGGAAGCCGTTGTCCGACGACATAGTTTACCGGCCTGCTATCTGAGCAGCTTTCTCGACCCAACTTCCGAGATTGTTGTAGCCGTCGTCACGTTTCCAGTGGTAGGTTTCAAAGATGTCAGAAAGATATTTTTTCCGGCCGTTCTCGGTGATATGCCACCTGTCAAGCGGATTCTTTCCTTTTCTAGCGGTTCTCCCGTTTTTATCTTCGATGTTATGAATGTAGATACCGAGCAGGCCGTTACCCCGGTTGTAGCTTTTTTCGATTTCGCGGTTTACCCAGTCGCGGTTGTAGGTTTCACTGCCGATTAGGACGACAGTGACCGAGGTATTGTGGATCTGTTTGTCGATCCAGCGTTCGATCGCATCTTCTCCTCCCCTCTTTATTTCCTCCCACTCGGCGGCATCAATGAACCCAGCTACCTCTCGGTTGTCTTGGGTAACCCAACTATTCCGTACTGGGTTGGTTCGCCAATGATCGCGCTCGTAGTGAAAGCTGAAAAATACCCTCCTGACCATGACTATTCTCTTGGTTCAGAGATAATATCCAACTGCCATATATCTACGGTATTTTCACATCTCTATTGGTCACACACCGTTTTTCATGTTTACAGTTTTGACTTGTGTTTAAAAGGTATTTCAGAAGTGGTGCTCAATTTGATTCTATAACGGTCCGTCCTCCAAATCATCAAACGTTCGTTGTCCACAGTCTAATTCAGGCAGTCGAGTTCCTCGTCCTCTAGGGAAAGAAACTCTGTAACGTAGTCTTCCAGCGTCGGGTTTTCAGCGGCGAAGAACTCCACAGTCCGGAACATCTCTTTGCTAAACCCCTCATAGAGCCCATAGATATCTGAGTCAAGAAGCTCAGGGTTAGATGACACCAGTTCCTTTTGGGTTGAAGTCTGAACACGGTACGCAAACGAGAGATGGGCGTTCAAACCTAACAAAAACACCGACAAACTAGATTGTCGACTCTGATCGGATTGAGCAATCGTCTCTGCACTCACGGTCGAAAAGTCGAAATCCAAGAAATAGTTCTTGTCTAATAGCAACCCGTCTGGCTGTATATTGTGTTCACTGTTAACTAGACCAATAATACGAATAAGACAAGGAATGCATTCGCCACAGTTGTAGGGGTGTCCGGCAGCGTCCTTTTTTTGTGACAATTCACGCGGATGTGGACAAGTTCGAGTAAAGAAAATATCCTCTTTGTTTGGGATGCAGTTGACGACCTCTCCCTTTGTGTAGTCAATGAACGGATTGCTGATTTGCACTTTACGGTCCGGAAAGAGTTCGTCAAAAATTCGGTTCAAGCTCTTAACGAACAGCGGATGGACTGTGCGAGTCGTCGTCCAGCCAGATCCCAGCGAGGAGAACCGCGACAGGACACCATTCTCAGGAACGAAGATATCATCAACATCGAGGGCTACCGCGACAGCGGCGGCGAAGGCGAAGTACATGAATGATCGAGTGAACTGCGTATTTTCATATGCAGAGAACTCCTCGTCGACACCTATTGAGATCAGATTACCATCGAAGAGATGGTCAAAATTTCGCACTAGATGACCGACGTTTCGGCCATGATCCACGCTGACAAAATGTGGATTGCGCCCTTCATCAGCGAGGTAAAATCGGCCACCCAAGCTATCTAAGCCGCCAGAAAAGAGCGCGACAGAATCAGTCTCAGGCAGTTGACCACAATGTCCACCCGCACCCTCATCAATAGACTGATTCTCGTCGATAGCATCGATGAACCGATACTGGAAATTGTCACGCGAGATGAAGCTAACAGCGTGATTCAATTCAGACTCCAATGGTTGCCATTTCTCCACGTCGACAACAGGGTACAAGATCTGTATCTGCCGTGATTTCAGCATTTCCTCCCCGTCATCCTTCGCACCAGTGGGCCCTCGCTTCACCAAACGATCTGCAGCATACGTACCGAGTGCGAGCTCAACCAACGCCGTGACTGTTGGAGGAGGGCTCTGTCCGAACAGGTCGCTGAGGACCCTCTTCTTGTACTTGATTAGACGACCGCCTTCTGTTTCAGTCTTGGTTCGATAATCGTCGACGACAATCGTGTAGTCCGAGTCTGCTTCGCTAAGATTCGATCCAGTCTCGGACTTAATCAGGAATCGCTTAGTTCCCTTCAAGATCTTCGTCCCCCCACGCCTCAATCATCTCGTGCATAGTATTCCGAATCATTTCCTCTACATCCTCGTGCTCTAGTAGCTCCACATCAGCATCTTCGAAAATTGGAGTCAGTTCCGGCTGGTCCTGTATTTTTTCGACCAGCTCATCTGCCCGGTTGGCACACTGATCTCGTAGTTGCTCCTCAAATTCTTCTAACTCATGATCAGTCTCGACGTTTTGGCTGAAGTGGAGTTGGAGAGCGGAGTCTAACTCGGGATCATTTGTAGTTGCCTCAATTTCCTCGTTGAGCAGTTGAAAGAGATACTCCCGGAAATATACCCGGAAGAATCCTTCAACGCCATGCGCCTCTACGAACTCGTCAATGTTATTTTGAATCTCGGTGTCGTTCAAGAGCATCAGCTCCTTCGGTCATGATGTCACCCATCGCACTTTCCATTGCTCGTTCTGCGGACCCTGAGAAGGCTCGGTCTGTTCCCTGAGATCCCTTTGCAAGACCTCGAGTGGCGGCTTCTTTTGAAGCTTGCTCAACGACAGCTTCAGAGGCACCAGCTGCAACGACCTCCTTTACCACTGAGGAACCGACCTCCTTAGTAGCGGACTCAACACCGTCCTGGTGGCTTTTGATTATGAATTCAGAGCCATATCGGACCGCTAAATAAGCTGGAACTTTGGCTGCGCCGTTTGGTTGAGCAGCCAGAATCATCTTGAAATAGATTTCACTGGCCTTGGCAGCATTTTTATCACCCGCAGCATCAGCTAAATCACGTTTCGCATCTTCATAGTCAGCGTTAGATGCCCCGGATCGGTTCCGGGTTGCTGTTCCCATACCATCACATTGACCGTCTGTATTATAATACTAATTGACTTTCCTGTCTCCACCGTTGGCTCACAAGGATTGACCGCCGTTGATGTAGAGGTACTTCGAAGGATGACCGAATGTTGCTACGAACGGAGTCGGTCTCAGCTGATAACCAATTCCGAGAATATCTAATATCGGCATGACAGCGTTGATATGGTGGTCTTGTCCGATACGTAGGTGTCCATGTGCAGTCCGGTTTCTTAGGTTGCCGTCAGCAGTTTCTCCTTTCTTCTCGTTGTAGGCGTATTCGATATATTCATGAAATTCCTCTCCAGTATAGGAATCAATCTGTGAAATGAGAGGGGTGAGTGTTCTGGTCCCGGTGCCGCCATCCATCTGTCGGACGACGTCGTCACCGAGATCGTTCAGGAGTTCGTAGAGAGACGATTCGAGCCGTGGAATGCTAATGTGGATAGAGGCGGCGTACTCTTTGTCGAATAGATAATTGATTGCGTCTGTGAGATACCAGATTGTGTGTTCGGATAGACCAGACACCATGTTCAGTAACTGGAAAAAGTGCCGCTCACGAAGCCATCCTTCCTCGATCAGCCTGACAACCGCCCCAGACGTTACTAAGTGGCATCGAAGCAGATCTTGAGCGTAAGCCTGGGTAATGTCTGAGTCGGGACCAACCTGTGTGAGATGACCTGAAAGCTGCGGGTGTAGGTGATTCACATGGTCGATAATCGAGTGATGGCCCGGATCTCGTTCTCCGTATGGAGGCAGTAGTTCAACCTCGTTTACAAGCCAGTAGAGTGCCTTTGTAGGGTTGTCGTGGACTGAGATGTTCTTGAAAATGTCTTGAACGGTTTCAGATTGCTTTTTTAAAGCTCCTGGAGCCGCTCTCTCGATCTTTTTTCCGGAGCGTTTCAGTTCCTGCCCCCCTTTCCGGATTGAGTCCTGCATCTCGTTCTTCTACTCTACCTTTTCATTGTCCGATAGAGTCTGAGATACAATGGGATCACGTAGAGCTTCGTCAATTATTGAGCCTTTCAGAAGGGAGTCTCGCTCACCTTGGGTCCCGGCGTACCGCCAGTAGTCATCCGTATATCTTCTCTTGAGACGAGTATCATCGATATCGAGTTTCCTGCCGATTTCAATAGCCTGTCCTATAAAATCCCGGCAGGAACTCTCGTCAGAGACATTTTGTCCGAGTTCGTCGTCTTCCTGTCGGTAACGGTTTGCACGCACAACACAGATCACGAAGAGACGTTGCAGTAAGCCCCGGTCAAATGGTCTGTCAGTATCCGTGTGCTGGAGTACGAGTTCGATAGTCTCTGTGAACCCGCTTCTGGAGCCTTTCTCTCCTTCGTAGTATCTGTCGTCTAAGAAATCAACGGCTATAGAGAGTTCTTCAGAATTATCGTGGGACAACTCGGCTTGCAGAGTCACCAGTTCCTGTAGTGACCTGACAATAATTGAATCGGGGTCTTCGAATAGTCCTCGTTGAAGTGATTCGCTGAGTAGATGTATCGCTGCTCGTGCGTGTTCGTAGAAACCATCGTTGATCTTCCACTGACGCAGGGCTTCTACTGCTGCTATCAGCGGATGCAGATCAGAGATTGGACCTAACTTCTCCGGGATTTTCTCGTTCGCAATTTCAGGGTTATCGTCGATGAATCGGATGAATATATCCAGATCAGAGGTGAAGTGAAAGACCTCTTCGGGGCCCTCTTCTGTTTCCTCCCAGTGTTTCTCTATAGTGTCAATAGAAGGTACATACACGTACATCAGCGTCTTATTCCCGATATGTTAGTTGCTACAGGTTTAACAATTCAGCCTCAGGTTTCCAAACCCGATGTGTAGAGCCCGGAGTCTGTTGTCCCCTCAACAGGTGAGGGGCTCGGCATACTGGCGGGTTCCCCCGAAACATGGTGAGAATGATGGCAATCAGAGACATCTACGAAACGGAATTTGATGAAGACGTATAGAACGACAACACGGCATGTCCCGAATGTAACGGCCAAGTGAGAACGAATACCCTCGAGGCGGTTTGTGAGGACTGTGGGCTCGTCATCGACGAACAGAAAATCGACCACGGACCAGAGTGGCACTCATTCGAAGACGACGAAGGGGCTTCGAATCGAACCGGTGCACCACTCACCGTCGCACGTCATGACCGGGGTCTGTCGACGGAGATCGGTCGCCGGAAGGTGGCCTGCGTCGCGCGGAGTCACGGGTCACGAACACCTACAAAACGCTGAACGAAGAGCTGGGCCTCCCCACTGAGCCCGTCTCCCCCAGCATGTTCGTGCCGCGACTGGCCTCGGACCGCGAGTGTTCGGACGAGATCCGACAGCGGGCCCGAACCCTCGCAGAGCAGGCTGAAGATCGCGGCATCACGATCGGCGTCCATCCGGCCGGCTTTGCAGCGGCCTGCCTCTACAAGGCCGATCGCGAGGAGAGCAGATGGCTGACGCAAAGTGACGTTGCCGAGTCCGGGAACGTCACGCCAACCACGGTTCGGACGCATCACGAGACGCTCAATGAACTCGCTGTCTAGACCGGCCAAGTAGGGAGCGAAGGCACCCCATTCTCCCAGCGAATGGCCTCTACCGCCGACGGGAGTTGCTGCAGTCGGTCATCGAGGACGGCGAGTGGATGCGCATCGAGAAACGTCGCGCTATGCCGATCGACAGGCGTGTCTTCATAATTGAGCTGGATGTGACAGGGCCCGAGGTCTGGATGGTCGGCATCCTGGTGGAAGCCGAGCATTAGGTTCCGGTCCGGTTCAACCCAGTTGATGCGGTAGTATTCGTAGTCGACGCCGGCGGGATACCAGAAGCGAATCTCCAGTCGTGCGGTCTCTGCGTCGTAAGAGCCACTCAGGAACGTCGTCGGGTCAACATTCGCGATGACGTACCGGGGTCGGCGTCGAGACGGGCGATAGCGCACGTCCTCACACCCTGCCTGCCTCGTCAATCGGCCGTGAACGTTGCGGAGGAGGGTGCGCTGTGTATAGCGATCGCGACCGGCAAGAAAGATCATACTGTGAGAGAGGAGAATTAGCTCGTGGCGCGGTCAGCCACGTCGGTCATCTGTTCGCGGGCGGCTTCCACATCCGAGTAGAGTTCTAGTGCGTGCTTGATGAGGCGGCGGTCCTCCTCGTTCTCGCGCCAGAACGCAATCACGTCGCGGCGTTCGCGAAGCTCGCCACTTGAGAGATCCCCATCAGCAAGCGACTGTTCGAGGTCTTCCCATGTCTCGACGTCGTAGGTCGCCTGCCACTCCTCAATCTCCTCGGTAATCGCGGCCAATTCGTTCCGCAACTCCTCGCGCGTGTTTTCCTCGATGAGCGTTCGGATTTCCTCGAAGAGCAGTCGCGTGTAGTCTGGCTGGTAGAGCGTCGTCTCGCCGGCCTCAACGCGGCGCAGTTGCCCCTGCTCGACGAGCGCCTGGAGTTCCTCGTTGGTCGTGCTCCAGGCGGCGTCGGCCTGCTCGCTGATCCAGTTAACCGACCGGGGGTCACGAAGCGTCTCGGCGACGGCTCGAATACGGTCGCGGGCGCTCATCGACTCAGTCCACGACTGGACGCCATTCCGTGGAGATTCGGACATGCTTGGCACCTCTTGGAACAGTGTTCGTGCCTTACTCCCATATATGTTTATACTATCTCGCATAATCGAGAGCGTGTTACGAGCATAGGCGTCCGGACATTGAAATGCGAAACCGACAGAATCTATGAGCCAACCGATGCACAACAGATATTCGGACTTTGAGGAACTGCGGCCGACCTGCGAGGCATCCCACATTCCGGACACGAGGCTGGACGACGGGTGTGAAGGAGACCCCCGACGGCAACGCGTCGCGACGAGCACTGGCGGTTACCCTGATGCGCCAACGGCCACCGACGGCGAGTGCCGGTCCTGTGAGGCGTCAGTCCCAGACGCCCAGACGAAATGACGGTTCTGTCTCATCAACCATCTCGGGAGTGACGCCACTAGCACGAATGAGTCAGCGTCGACGACGTTCCTCGGGATCGTCCACCTGGTCGTCGAGTCGACCACGTTCTACGGCGCCGTGGGGAGGGGCGGCGCCGCGGCGAACCTCCTCTCTGCCAACGAGGCGGAGTCGGCCGTCGACGACTACACTCTCATCTACGAGCTCGACGAGGCGCCGGCGCGCCAGCTGGCCGAGCAATGGCCCTCACTTCCCGACGCGGTACAGGTGTCGTCAGGAGAGGGAGAAGGGCTTCTCAGTGCCGCCCGTGACCGGTCGACGTCAACCTGTTCACACGGCCAGACAAGAGAGACGGGACAGAAGCCCACGCCGCGGCAACTGCCGTCACGAGGTCCCGATATCTGAACACGGAGTCAGGAGAATCGCTGTCTTAACTGTTACTGTGTCTCGCCTCTTGAGAGGGAGTTTCTTAGTCCAGCATTTCAAATGAACTGGTAATGGCGGAGGACGAGGAAGAGACTGGGAAGCTCGATGTTGACGAGTTTATTGAGGCGGTTGAGGAACAGCGAAGAGAGCGCCGGGAGCAGGCTTCCTACGAATGGGTGGAGACTATCCGTAAAGCCGGTGAGCTCTACCGTGACTCGGAAGATGTTGACGCCGTCCTTGAAGAACTAGATCGATTAGAGTCGACCACCCGAGAGGCACTTACTGTTTACCGATTGATATTCAAGGAACCACCGGAGGAGGTTGCTATGAAGGCGTCTACCCCTGGTCGGGCGTTCTTCTCTCTTGACCAGGACGTGGAAGAGATGGTGGACGGTGACAACGAAGAACCGGTAGAGGACTTGCTTCGGGAGTACGTCGGTGCAATTTACTTGGAACATGACGTTGACGAGGAACCCGTCGGTGATCCTCCGAGAGAGACGACACCCCCGCCAGCAATGGACTTCTCAGAGATTGCTGAGAGCTTGTCGAACGCGGTTGCTAACATTAAATTTCCGAAGCCGCTTCTCGCAGATCTTGCATCGATTCAGCCTGCTATCAATGCTACCGCTGTTGCAGGAGCAACCTCAACCTCGCCGGCCGCGGGAAGAACGGTCGTTGACGAGACTTCCACGACTACAGCAGAGTTTGAACCGTTGGAGGCGGCAGCTTCTGCCATTACATCACCGAGCCCTGTGAATGCGACGGTGGATGCTACCCTTCCAGATTCTGACACTATTCCGACAGAGTTTGTCTTCGAGATCCCGGCATTGCTGGTGCAGTCGATGCTCAGCACGGGCCAAGTCCGTGTCTGGTTTACTAACCTGCCCGGGGATCATCAAATCACCGTTATCAGACTTCTTCTAGCGTCTGTTGTAGTCTCTATTACGGGTAATCCGTTCTTCGCTCCGATTGCAATTATTCCGGCCCCTGCTGTTCGTCAAGCGATCATCATCAACGAGGACTAAGGACTGGCCGCCGGGACTTCCTCAAGCCTTGGATGTCAGCATACCTCTCTGATTCGGCACCGTGTTCAATTAATATTGGTGTATTGTCATAAACCGCAATCGTAATTCAGTATCACATCAAGAAGGAGTCATGACTGACGAACCGAAACTCTGCTTTAACAAGGTGGATGGCTCCATTTCGGTCAATATGGGTGACGTAGATGTAGATCTCTACTCTGACGCGACTCAGGAAGAGTTCGAACAGATTCGTGATGTTGACCAACTTATGACCGAAGCCAGCGGACTATTAGATAGCATGCTACAGACGATGGGGGCACAGCAATCTCTCATCAGTAAAGGCCGCTATTTCGACCGTCAGAAGACACTTCAAGAGAACGCAGCAGAGTACTTCGCTCAATGTGTCGACCTTCAGGACGATCTAAAAGAAAGCAAGTCAGATATTGTTACTGCACAGCTTGGGATGCTTTACAAGCTTGAGAAGTTTCTGAAGCACTATCTACGATGTCTCTCTGTTGCACAAAGTCTCGGATATTCACAGCGTCTGGCTCTGAACTATGCAGCTACAGGCGATTACGTATTCCTCTACGGATTCGTCCGCAATGCCTGCTCTACGATAGAATATCTTGGGAAGTTAGTTAAAACCGGATGGGGGAGTGACCGCACGAGAAGAGTCTGGGATGAGCTGTGTACATGTCTATGAAGAACTCAGGAGGCAGGGGCTGGACGCTACACTTGACGAAGACCAAGAGGTATCAATTCGCCCAACGGGTCAGAAGACGACGATGGGAGAGATTACACTAGGAAACTCTTCCATTCGCTTTCTAAAGGACAGACGGAATGAGATTGTTCATCACTATCCCCTGTTTGTGGATGTCGAAACCCTTGAGAAGCTTCCAGAAGACATTCAGAGCACTCAATTTTTAACCCAAGAAGATGCGACGAAGTTGGCATATCTGAGCCATCGTCTTCATATCCACTCTATCGGAATCTTCTTCAAATTCTCAGTTGAGTATATGCAGGATATAATAGCAGAGATGGTGTCTGCATGGTATTACGACTGCTAGTTCAGACATAGGTCACTGTCCATTCACAACTCCGTGAAGGATGCGTTCGAGTCCACTCTGTTCGAGCGACCACTACTCCCTTCAGATTAACAAACTTCCAGTCGCTCCGGACTGACCAGTAGTAAGCTCAAGAGTTGAATAGCAGCCACCTCGTATGTGGTCGTATGGCAAAGCGATTCGTTCGAGCCCGCCCGAAACGTGATCGCCTCCCGGACCTGCGGGAACGACTCAATACCGGCGAGATTGGAGCGATGAAGCCGTTTGGTCGTGCAATGACGAAAGCGCTGGAGAACGCGCGATTCGATCCGACGAGTGGAGAAGCAGTCTGGATTGAGGAGGACTACTGTTCTCCACCACTCACGATGGAACGGGCCAAAGTCCTTGACGACTACTTTACCGACATCACAGTCGTCGAAGAAGACGTTGACGAAGCCGCCGGGTGGCATCGAATCGACGATCTGCCAAGGCTGTGGGAGCAAGCACTCGAGGAAGTATAGTCGACTAGAGCATGTCTCAGATGTCTGTACAAGGCGGGCGCGGAGAGAGTCGACGGCTGACTTAGGTGTGAAGTTGCTGCGGCGGCGAGCGTCACTGCAACGACCATCCGGTCGCATCGAAATACAGGAGGAGCAGTTAGCCTGATCGTCGCCGCTATAGAGGAAAGAATAGTTTCCTTAGGAAATTATTTGCAGTTACAGTACGTAGCATCGAGTATGACCGAGACATGGGATGACGTCAACGAGCAGGTCAAAGGGGACTGGAAAGACGACACCACGCCATTCGAGCGGGTGTACGAAATCATTGAGCAGACTCACGACGGACAATCGGCAGCCGAGATCGCCGACCGTGCCCTTGTCAGCGAGCCGACGGCCCGGCGTCACTGCAAGTCACTCGTGAACACAGGCTTCGCCGAAACGGAACCAGACGGTCAAACGACATTGTACCGTCGCAATAGCGACCGGATTCTGATGTCCCGGATCCGGGAACTCCGCGAGGAGACGAATCGGACAGAGCTGCTTGAGGGCATCAAGGAGATGAAAG
>NZ_JAMQOP010000008.1 GCF_031624495.1 Halogeometricum sp. S1BR25-6
GCGCGGGCGAATGAATCCGCAGTTGAGTATCGTTCGCGTCTGCGTTTGAGTATGAGTGGGAGGCGGCGAGAACGTGTTCCCAGAGGTTCGCACACTCCAGTACTTGCGTTCACGCTGGCGAGCTTAACTTCCGTGTTCGAGATGGGTACGGGTGTTACCTCGCCGCTGTGGCCGCCTTAACGCCAACCGACGGAATCGAACCGTCGTTATGATACCAATCGTTGGTGGTTCTACGAACCGTATGATGCGCGTGCAATCCAGTTAACGCCTGAACCCGTTCATCCGAAACCAGCGGACTGGTCCGATGAACAGTATGAATGTGGCATGGACTGTTAGTGCTCGTGGGCTGAACGCCTCGTTGCCTCGGCGCGTACACCCCAAGTCTATCGAACTCGTCTTCTACGAGTGTCCGTGGTGGTACTTCTTTTCCAGGTGGGTTTCGAGCTTAGATGCGTTCAGCTCTTACCCCGTGTCGCGTAGCTACTCGGCATCTGCCCTCTCGGACAACCGATACACCAGCGGCGACCAATCGTAGTTCCTCTCGTACTATACGATCGTTCCCGTCAAGTACCTCACACCCCCAATAGATAGCAGCCGACCTGTCTCACGACGGTCTAAACCCAGCTCACGACCTCCTTTAATAGGCGAACAACCTCACCCTTGCCTGCTTCTGCACAGGCAGGATGGAGGGAACCGACATCGAGGTAGCAAGCCACCGGGTCGATATGTGCTCTTGCCGGTGACGACTCTGTTATCCCTAAGGTAGCTTTTCTGTCATCTACGGGTCCCATGGAGGGACCTCGTAGGTTCGCTAGACCACGCTTTCGCGTCAGCGTCACTCGTTAGGAATGACACTGTCAGACTTCCGTGTGCTCTTGCGCTCTTCCACGAGTTTCCGACTCGCGTGAGGAAATCTTTGGGCGCGCTCGATATCTTTTCGAGCGCGTACCGCCCCAGTCAAACTGCCCGGCTACCGGTGTCCTCCTCCCGGAGTGAGAGTCGCAGTCACTGACGGGTAGTATTTCAATGCTGCCTCGGTGGCCCGCTAGCGCGGGTACCTGTGTAACGGCTCCTACCTATGCTGCACATCAGCGACCACGTCTCAGCGACAGCCTGCAGTAAAGCTCTATAGGGTCTTCGCTTCCCCTTGGGGGTCTCCAGACTCCGCACTGGAACGTACAGTTCACCGGGCCCAACGTTGGGACAGTGGCGCTCTCATTGATCCATTCATGCAAGCCGCTACTGAAGCGGCAAGGTACTACGCTACCTTAAGAGGGTCATAGTTACCCCCGCCGTTGACGGGTCCTTCGTCCTCTTGTACGAGGTGTTCAGATACCCGCACTGGGCAGGATTCAGTGACCGTACGAGTCCTTGCGGATTTGCGGTCACCTATGTTGTTACTAGACAGTTGGAGCGCCCGAGTCACTGCGACCTGCTCGGTCAGGAGCAGGCATCCCTTATCGCGAACTTACGGGACTAACTTGCCGAATTCCCTAACGTCGGTTGATCCCGACAGACCTTGGCTTTCTCCGCCAGAGTACCTGTGTCGGATCTCGGTACGAGCAGACATCTTGCCTTTTCACGGGCTCTGAGTACCACTGACTTGCGCTATCTCGCGCTTCGCTCGCTTCGTGCCGTTACGGCTTCCACGAGTTTCCACGATTTGACCGGGCGAAGGCCCGGTTCAGTGTTTCCCAAAGCGTCGGCTTTGAGTGATGCTGGTACTGGAATATTAACCAGTTTCCCATTTGTCTCATTCGAGTTACGGTGAGACTTAGGATCGACTAACCCTCGGCTGATTGGCAGTGCCGAGGAACCCTTACTCGTAAGGTCGTCGGGGTTCGCACCCGACTCTCGCTGCTACTGTGACCAGGATTTTCGTTTCTGAACGGTCCACACGAACTCTCGCCCGTGCTTCCACCCGTACAGAATGCCAGCCTACTGGGTCACCATAATGGTGCCGCCAGGTCTCGGTGGTGGATTTGAGCCCCGATCATTTTCGACGCCTCGAACCTCGGCCGGTAAGCTGTTACGCTTTTCTTAGAGGGTAGCTGCTTCTAAGCTCACCTCCCGGCTGTTTAGGGCTCGAGACAATCTTCGATCGCACTTAATCCACACTTGGGGACCTTAACCCGGCTCTGGGTTGTCTCCCTCACGGACCACAAGCTTACCCCGCAGTCCGGATTCCCATCGTCTACGACGTCTGCAAGTTCGGAGTTCGACAGAGTGGCCGACTCCTCTCGGAGGCGGGTCACTCAATCGGTCGCTCTACCTCGCAGACTATCTCGGATGAGGTCATGCTTCGACATGTTTCGGCTGGAACCAGCTGTTGCCAGATTCGATGGGCCTTTCACCCCTACACGCAGGTCACGGGAGGGTATTGTAAGACACCAACCCTAACAGACCTCCACGTGGCTTTCGCCACGCTTCGTCTTGCCTTCGTGTAGATCATCTGGTTTCGGGTCGCACCCACTTGACTCCCCGCGCTTGAACACGGCGGCCCTCGCAATGCTGCGGCCTTGTCGGTTTCCCTACGCCTTCCAGGATGATCCTGTTAGACTCGCCAAGTAAGTGCACTCCCTGGTTCGTTTTTCAAAACGTACGACGGAACACCGGCTTCCTCGGATTCCTACTGGTGGGTCGCCCCACGGTTGTTTTTCCGAGGACCTTGTATGCCCCGTCGCTCTATCACTGACTGATTTCAGGCCCTATTGCACCGCCCTTTTCGGGGTGCTTTTCAGCGTTCGCTCACGCTACTTGTTCGCTATCGGTCTCGAGGAGTGTTTAGTCTTCGCAGTCGATGCCTGCGACATTCACGAGGGATATCCAACCCTCGCTACTCTGGAGCAACCTCGGGTTCTCGCGGACACGATACGGGGTTGTCACCCTGTATCACGCTCCATTCCAGGAGACTTCTCGTGTCGTTGAGAGCCGTTATAGGATGTCCGTACACCACATTTCCTTGCGGATTCGGTTTGGACTGTGTCGCGTTCACTCGCCGTTAGTAACGACATCTCGGATTGATTTCTGTTCCTGTTCCTACTAAGATGTTTCAATTCGGAACGTTCCCTATTGCGCGATGGCAATTGTTGAAGGGATTCCCATTCGGAGATCCTGAGTTCTTCGCTTCCATGCAGCTTCCTCAGGCTTATCGCAGCTTGGCACGTCCTTCGTCGGCTCTCGAGCCGAGCCATTCACCAGCCAGTACAGTAGCCAGTTACAGTTGTTATCGGACGTCCACGTGTCCCGGTTGAACGGGTTCAGTGGGCGTCTGGATTGCACGCGTACATACGGTCGTCATTGAACGTCCGGAGGGTGTGATATGTTCCGGAGCGTCCGTCGAACCCTTCCTATCCACGCTTTCGCGGGATAGTGCATCAGTTCGTGGGATTTGTACGAAATCCTCGCTCCCACTTAAGGGGAGCGATTCGTTCGTGTGCTGTCCCAGTATGGACCCGCTGGGATTTGAACCCAGGGCTTCCTCCTTGCAAAGGAGGTGCTCTGCCGCTGAGCTACGGGCCCGTGTTAGCCTTGGTAGTTCTAAGGTGCCCGTTCGGTCGGGCGGTGGCGTCGAGGTACGAACGGAGCGGCACGCGAATGTGCCAAAGGTGGGCTAGGCGCGACGGCCTAGTCCCGATCGTTAGGAGGTGATCCAGCCGCAGATTCCCCTACGGCTACCTTGTTACGACTTAAGCCCCCTTGCGAAGCCCAGATTCGACCATCTTGCGATGGCCTCATCCGGACCTCACTCGGGTGCTTTGACGGGCGGTGTGTGCAAGGAGCAGGGACGTATTCACCGCACTCTTCTGAAATGCGATTACTACCGAATCCAGCTTCATGAGGGCGAGTTTCAGCCCTCAATCCGAACTACGACCGAATTTCGGAGATTAGCGTTCCCTTTCGGGGTTGCAACCCATTGTTTCGGCCATTGTAGCCCGCGTGTAGCCCAGCTCATTCGGGGCATACTGACCTACCGTTGCCCGTTCCTTCCTCCAGTTTGGCACTGGCAGTCCTCCTAATGTACCCAGCCAGTCGGAACTGCTGCTGGCAATTAAGAGTGCGGGTCTCGCTCGTTGCCTGACTTAACAGGACGCCTCACGGTACGAGCTGACGGCGGCCATGCACCTCCTCTCTACAGCTCGTGGCGAGGTCATCAACCTGACCGTCATTACTGTAGTCGGAGCTGGTGAGATGTCCGGCGTTGAGTCCAATTAAACCGCAGGCTCCTCCGGTTGTAGTGCTCCCCCGCCAATTCCTTTAAGTTTCATCCTTGCGGACGTACTTCCCAGGCGGTTCACTTCTCGGCTTCCCTACGGCACAGCACAGGCTCGTAGCCTGTGCCACACCTAGTGAACATTGTTTACGGCTAGGACTACCCGGGTATCTAATCCGGTTCGAGACCCTAGCTTTCGTCCCTCACTGTCGGATCCGTCTTCTCGAGGTGCTTTCGCCATCGGCGGTCCGTCTAGGATTACGGGATTTCACTCCTACCCCAGACGTACCCCTCGAGCCTTCCGGTCCCAAGCCGTGAAGTTTTCGCCGGACGCCCATCCGTTGAGCGGATGGATTTCCCGACGAACTTTCACGGCCAGCTACGGACGCTTTAGGCCCAATAAGATTGGCCATCACTTGAGCTGCCGGTATTACCGCGGCGGCTGGCACCGGTCTTGCCCAGCTCTTATTCGAGAACCGCCTTACGGTTCTCAAAAGCGAGGACTATATGCCCTCGCACTCGGAGTCCCCTTATCGCACTTGCGTGCAGTGTAAAGGTTTCGCGCCTGCTGCGCCCCGTAGGGCCCGGAATCTTGTCTCAGATTCCGTCTCCGGGCTCTTGCTCTCACAACCCGTACCGATTATCGGCACGGTGGGCCGTTACCCCACCGTCTACCTAATCGGCCGCAGCCGCATCCTGCAGCGCCGGAGCGTTTGCTGATCCCGGCT
>NZ_JAMQOP010000009.1 GCF_031624495.1 Halogeometricum sp. S1BR25-6
TCGCACTCTCACGACGAACGCGAGACGACGCCCTTAAGTGTTCGAGCCCACTTCGGAAGAATGCGAACGACACACCGCGACCGTGCGACGGTTCAAACCCGTCGCACACTCGGACACGGTCCCCTCGGGGACCACCGGACACGGCACGAACCGACGGCCTTAAGCCAACGAACGTGCAACGTCCGAGTCCGAAGCCATGAGGATTCCACCCCTGCGGTCCGCCGTACAAGATGGAATCTGATGTTAGCCTTGGTAGTTCGGTGCCACCCGTTCGGTCAATACCGGTGGCGCCGAGCACCACGAACGGACCACGCAATGGTGATGCCCTCGACACATCGTCGAGGACCATCCCGCCAAACCCCCCTCTTCAGAGGGGAACATTCCGGTTGATCCTGCCGGAGGCCATTGCTATCGGAGTCCGACTTAGCCATGCTAGTTGCGCGAGTTTAGACTCGCAGCAGATAGCTCAGTAACACGTGGTCAAGCTACCCTGCAGACACGGACAACCTCGGGAAACTGAGGCTAATCCGCGATATCGATCCCACGCTGGAATAGCCGGGATCAGCAAACGCTCCGGCGCTGCAGGATGCGGCTGCGGCCGATTAGGTAGACGGTGGGGTAACGGCCCACCGTGCCGATAATCGGTACGGGTTGTGAGAGCAAGAGCCCGGAGACGGAAT